>JAUTXJ010000197.1 GCA_030838075.1 Acidobacteriaceae bacterium | reverse complement strand
TAAGCTCAAAGAATATGGCGCTGACCGCGCTGGCGCGGAATAGGGACTTTCATGCAGCTACGGCTGCGCACAAAATTAACCATCGTCATGACCGGGCTGGTGCTGCTGGTGGTCGCCGTGTTGTCCGTCGTTTTTCTGGCGCAACTTCTCGAGCAAACTCTACTTGAAACCGACAAGCGCGCCAGCGACCTTGCTCATCAGGTATTTGTCCAGGCGCAACATGCGCTGGCTGACGCGGCCAACCAAGGGCTTCGTCCTTCCTCCGATGACCCGGACGACGTCCACGATTACGTTCGCCGAGCGTTTGAAATTAACGCCGGCTTACAAGCTCAATTGGAAGCGGCCATCAGCTCTCCATCGGTGTATGAGGTTTCCATTACGGATGAACAGGGGTTGGTATTGATTTCCAATGACCAGTCACTGCCAGGCAAAACCCGGCCGCGCCGTCCTCCGCTTTCGCAATTGGTGCAGAGCGGTTTCGTGCATCAGGTAAAAGTCCTGCGCGGACCATCGAAAATTTTTGAGTACGATTACCCCTTCAATATGGCCAGCAAACCGTTCGGAGAGGTTCGGGTGGTATTGTCTACCGGCTTGTTACTGAATGAAATTGCCCCGAGTCTGAAAACTTCCGGAACCATTGTTCTGCTTGCTCTGGGAATCTGCACGCTGTTGGCTGCGGTCGTTAGCCGAGCCACATTGGCGCCCTTGCGGGACATCTCCGCACAACTCGACAGAATTTCCGCCGGCCAGTACGACACGCCATCGGGAAGCCTGCGTCTTTTTGGCGGCAGCGGCGACGAACTTGGCCAAGTAAGCAGAAAAATTACTCAAGTGGGTCAGCAACTTCGCGGTGTGCATGAAATCTTCAGCACCTTGCGAGAGAACATGAATTCCGTGATGGCCGGTCTCGAAGATGGCTTGCTGTTATTCACCCGAGATTCGCGCGCCGTGATGGTCAGCCCAGCCGCCGAAAAATTTCTAGGTGCGCCCTCGGGAGAATTTCTGGGCCGCCGTGTGGAGGACATTTTTCCCGAAGGGCATCCACTGCGCGCGGTGCTGCATCTGGAAGGGTATGAACTCAGCGAAGTTGCCGCGGAAACCGAGCTGGTCACTGCGGGCGTCGCGCGTCGCGTTGGCGTCAGCGTGCAAGCGATCCAGGAAGGCGGAGAGCGTATCGGCGCGCTCGTCACGCTGCGTGATCTTGATTCATTGGAAAGCATCAATACACAGCTGCAAGTAAGCGAACGTCTCGCTGCGCTCGGCCGCATTACAGCAGGTGTTGCACACGAAGTAAAAAATCCGCTGAACTCCATGCGCCTGTGGTTGGAAAATTTAAAAGAATCTTTGCCGGCCGATCAGGAAAGTGGCGCACAGCAGGCCGTCAATGTGCTCGACAAAGAAATCGATCGTCTCGATGCAGTGGTCAAGAGGTTCCTCGATTTCACCCGGCCGATGGATATTCGCCTGGAGGCCACCCAACTTTCTCAGTTGCTTCCAGAAGTGTTGGAAATCGCGCAGCCGCAATTGCAGAAGGCCGGTATCCAACTGGCACAACTTTTGCCAATTGACGTTCCTGAAGTATATGTAGACCGTGCTTTACTGAAGCAAGCGGTACTGAATCTCGTACTCAACGCGGCGGAAGCGATGCCCAATGGCGGCCATTTGCGCCTGGTTCTCAGCCGGAGGGGCGAAATGGCGGAAATCACCGTGCAGGATACCGGCAAAGGCATTCCTCCGGAAAATAAGCAGAAGATTTTTCAGTTATTTTTTACTACTCGACCAGGAGGCAGTGGTATCGGCTTGGCAAGCGCTTTCAGAATTGTGCAACTTCATAACGGTTCGATAGACTTTACTTCGGAAGTAGGTCGTGGCACGACTTTCCGCATAGAGTTGCCTCTTGCGGCCTAGTTAACTAATGACGACGAACAAACCCCAGCACTGTTCCGTCAAGTCGCGCAGTCACGCGTGCGCTAGTCTTGTATTTTGTTTGTGCGCATTGATGATGATCTCCGGGTGCGCAGAAAAGAAAACCCCAGTTTCCTGGCGCGGCGCGGGGCTTTCAAGACCCGTCGTGCCTGCCACGATTACCGCTCCCAAGCCTCGCCCATTACCCGATGAGAGCGTCGATCCAGTACCGGAACTGCAGCTGGAACTTCCCCCGCCACCGCCACTGCTGGCAGTTCGCACCGCACCTGCCCGGCCACGCGTCGCGCCCGCGCCCGCGGCTGAGAATACCGCTGAGAGGCCCGAAGCTCCAGTGATTGCGCCGCAAATGTCAGACGCGGAAGCCTCCGCGGCTAGACAACAAATGACCTTCAGCATCAGTGAGGCGGAGAAAAATCTGGCCCGTTCGCAGGGCAGAACACTAAACGCAACTCAATCGGATTTGGCGACGAAAATCAAACAATTTATCGGCGATGCGCAGTCAGCCAGCCGTGAGGGCGATTGGACGCGCGCACGCAGCCTGGCTACCAAGGCGCAGGTTCTCTCAGAAGAGCTGGCTTCTTCCCTTTAACTGACGACCGTTAACGTCGCAGTCGCCTCGAAAATCGATAGGTGAATCGCCCCACGGACCAAGCTTCGGCGCCCATGCGCTATGATTAATTAATGAAGACGTTTGATGCCGCTATAGCGGGCGGCGGGCTAATTGGAGCCGCGATCGCATTCGAATTGGCGCGTGCTGGCCTGCAGGTCGCGCTCTTCGACCGTCAACAACCCGGCGAAGGATCGTCGTGGGCGGCTGCTGGAATATTGTCCCCGGCTCCAGAGAACTCCGGAATGATTTCAACTGTTCCGTTGGGCCGCGCGAGTTTGCAGCTTTATCCCGAATTTGGCGCCGCTGTCGAAGAAATTTCGGGTCAAAAGGCCGGTTATCGAGCGCGTGGAACAGTCGAAGCGCTGTTCTCCTCCGATCCGCAAGAGAAACTTAGCACCATCATTGCCCTGCATCACGGCCTTGGATTGAAAGCGGAGCCACTCAGCGCGGAGGATGCCCGTGAAATGGAGCCAGCTTTGAGTCCTGAGCTGGAGGCAGCAGTATTCCGCCCCGACGAAGCCTGTGTCGATAATCGCGCGCTGACAAAAGCGGTCGTAGCCGCGGCCGAGCGCTCGGGCGTAAAACTTTTTGCCACGTCTAACGTGCAATCGATCGCGAAAGACGGAGGGCGCTGCAATGGATTCGTTGTGGATGGCGAAAAAATTCAGTCTCATTGGACCATCGTCGCCGCCGGCTGCCACTCTGCAGAGATCGAAGGCGCTGCGCATTACGCGCCTGTCCGTCCTGCCAAAGGCCAAATGATCGCCCTGCGCGCAAAAGATTTGAGCATCGAACGGGTACTCTGGTCCGATCACATATATCTCGTGCCGAGAAATGACGGAAGAATTCTTGCCGGCGCCACAGTCGAGTATGTCGGCTTCGACAAAAATGTAACTGCCGGAGGCGTGCAAAAAATCATCGCCGCAGCATTGCAGCTCGCGCCGGCGTTGGCCGATGCTCAAATTGAGGAAACCTGGGCGGGGTTACGGCCGGACTCACCCGATCATCTACCAATTATTGGCCCCACGGATCTGGACGGCTTGCTGATCGCGACTGGACACTTCCGCAGCGGAATTTTGCTCGCGCCCATTACGGCGCAATTAATCAGGGAATGGATTACGACACAAAATGTTAGCCAGGATTGGGCGCGCTTTAGCCCGATGCGCTTCAGCGAGGTCGCTAGAGCAACAAATTCCTAAAAAGTTTGCGGTCAAATATTCAGAAACGAGTTTTACTGCTCGCGCGCCGGTGGCGGCGTGATTGGCGAGAATTGGCCCACGTCCGTATAACGAATCTGATCGCCTTCCAGAGTTAACTCGCGTTCCAGCTCGATGTCTAGTGTTGATCCTCGCGGCAAGTGCGCGTCGGGGCCGCGGGTTAGAAGCACGGCCGCCAACCCTGCAGCGCCGCCGATCCCTGCACCAATACCTAAGCCCTTCGCGCCGGAAGCAATCGCACCGATACCTGCACCAGTCGCGGTCGTTGTGGCAATCGTCTCCGCGTCTTTGCCTTTTCCGCCGGGACCCGTCACTTTGCCTTCCGAATCCATCGTTTCATTTCCACCACTGTCCGCACTTCGTGGAGCGCCGAGCAGGTCCACCGTGTAACCATTTGGAAAAATTAGCGTGGTGAGTCGCATTCGGAATTCTCCACGCCCCTTGATCCGTCCGGGCCGCTTTGAATCCAGAAGTTCGCCGCGAACATAAGACCCGATGGGGATTACAACGCGATTATTTTGGGTGACAGGAAATGAGGTGCGCAAGTAAACGGAATCGCCGGCTTTCGCATCTCGTGTGGAAATGCCATTCTCCAGAACCACAGCCAGCCGTGTACCCGCCGGAACCGTAATTCTTTCTGTTGTCCCGCTATGGCGAGGAATAGATGACCTGGCCACAGGGCCAACTGCGGGCGGCGGCGAAGTTTGCGGGCCGTCAGGTTGTTGCGCAAACATTTTCAGAGAGGATAGAATCAGCGAACACGCTAAGGTCACTACGGCATATTTTATAATCGCAATTCGCTTCCTGGACGTGCGCTTCATGGGCATCTTCCCCTAACTTTTTGGTCCGATGCTGTCGCTGGAATGGAGGATGCCCACGGTATCACGTTCACAAGCCGAGGTCTTACCTAATTCAATATCACGAGCGGTGCTCATTGACCTGCCTGACAACGCAAGCTAGGCTGTCCTGACACCGGGAGGCCGTGATGGCAAAACTAGCGCTGATTTACGGGATGCGTCTTCTACCCGAAGACGATCTTGGCGAGGTTCGCGACGCCACCGTGGTTTTGAAAAATGGGCGCAGCGCTCGCGTGACCATGCATCTGATCGAAGGCAGCAAGGAAGAAATCGAGGCCACCTTCCGCCAATCCATGGAAGCCTTTTTTGAAATGTATCCTGAGATTTGATCGAAGGGACGTCAGGCGTCTCCCTGGGGACGCGCTGCTGTAGGTCTTCTACCGGTTTCCGAAATTTTCTGGATCGGCATTAGGATCGCCGAGAGTATCGTTGATGAGCACGGTAGATTGCCCAGTCAGCTCAAACCTTTTCCGGCACTTGTAACAGGCCACCAGATCGTCGAGCCTGACCATGTAGGAACTGGCCTTAGCGAAACGTTTCTTGTCTTCCTCGCCTGCGCCGCGAGGCAATTCTCTTTTCTTGCGGGCCACTTTCCAGCGTACCGGGGCCTCAAATTCTCCGCGGCAACTGGGGCAAATCAACTTAACTTTTCGTACTTCTTCTTTCTCGTTATAAAAAGAGCGCTCGTCCATAGTTATAGCGCGGGAAGGCTCACCGCTGCGTCGATTGTAACAAATTCAAGGCCCACGTCACGCCAGCGCGGTAGCCAATATTGCAAGGCCTCAACCGTGGCCCGGCGGTCCGCATTCAAAAAACGGTAGTCCCCATCGTGCAGGCAGAGAACGTCGCCGTAGCCTGCGTGCGAATCATTGCCAGTGCCACCGCTCGAGAAGTTCGCTCGCTTGGCAATAGGCTCCATTCGTTCAATTAACCAGGACGCCGGTTTGACCCGCCAATCTCCCGGCAAAACGGTCCACAACGCCGTACGCATGCCCATCCCCTTGGCGCTGGAAATCACCCACGGATTGCGCATTCCCCACGGCGGACGAAACCATTTAGGAGTCGTGCCGGTGATAGTACCGATCGCTTCGTTACACCTGAGCATTTGCTCTCTTATTTGCGTTGGCGTACTCCAAAAAAGATTCGCATGCGTGGCGGTGTGGTTCCCGATGGCATGCCCGCGAACGACAATTTCACGAACCAACTCCGGACATTCGTGCGCGAATCGCCCCACCACAAAAAAGGTAACGCGTGCCTCGTAACGCTCCAATAGCGCCAATAGTTTCGGGGTTATTGGGGGATTGGGTCCGTCGTCAAAGGTAATCGCCAGTTTCCGCGGCGAGTTTGTTCGCCACACCATCGGGCCAAAAAGTTCAGAATGCGGATGGGCAGCGCCGTAAGCCGTCAAAGCAGCCGCTGTGAGAGCGACTGGCGTGCCAATAAGCCATGGATTCACGAATTCATTCTTACATGCGTGACGGGGAACATCAGGTATGGATTTTCTGCGGTATGTGAACAGACGGGAACTCTCAGGCAGGCTTGCGAATGGCCTGCAGGTCGATGCCCAGTTGCTGGCACTTCTTGTACAAATGGCTACGCTCCAATCCTAAAGCGCGCGCGACGTTAGTCATGTGAAAATTCTGCCGCCGAATTTCAGAAATAAGGGTCTCGCGTTCGAATGCTTCACTGCGCTCCGCGAGTGTGCCCGTTTCGTGATGATTTGTCCCAGCACCAACTCCGTTGTCTGCGGTCTTGCTCGTGTAACCGGGAAGCACCAGCTTCACGTCATCGGCATTTACCAATTCTCCCTCGGAGAGGAGAATCAGCCGTTCCACAACATTGCGAAACTCTCGAACATTTCCCGGCCAGCTATATTGCTGGAGCGCTTCAACCGCTTCCTCATCGAAGGACTTTTGTTTCCAGCCGTTCTGCGAAGCGACTTGACTCGCGAAGTGTTCCAGCAATTGCGGCATGTCTTCCTTTCGTTCGCGCAGCGGCGGTACGCGCAGCGGAAAGACATAGACCCGATGAAATAAATCCTGCCTAAATCCATTCTCTTTAACGAGATTCTCCAAATCTCTGTGCGTGGCCACAAGTACCCGGACATTTACGCGGATGGGCTTGTCTCCACCGACCCGTTCCACTTCTCCCTCTTCAAGCACTCGCAAGAGCTTCGCCTGCATCGCCAGAGGCATGTCGCCGATCTCATCCAGAAACAGCGTGCCACCTTCCGCCTGTTCGAATTTTCCGAGATGCTTGGCTGCGGCTCCAGTAAACGAACCTTTTTCATGGCCAAATAGCGCTGATTCGATCAGCTCAGCGGGCACCGCCGCACAATTCAAGGTTACAAATGCATTGTCTTTACGCGCGGATTTTTCATGAATCGCCCGCGCTACTAATTCTTTGCCGGTCCCGGTTTCTCCCAATATGCAAACGCGCGTCTCACTGGTTGCGACACGCTCAATTTCGCTCGAAAGTTTTTTCATTGCCGCACCGCCACCCACCAGTTCATGTTTCCCGATCTTGCGGCGTAGCTCCTGATTTTCATTCTCTAGCCGCGTGATACGCAGGGCATTCTCGATGGTCAACAATAGCTTGTCGGTGGAGAGAGGCTTTTCCAGAAAATCCAGCGCGCCAAGCTTCGTAGCGCGGACCGCCATTTCGATGTTGGCTTGTCCGGAAATCATAATTATGGGCGTTTTTATGCCCAGGCTCTTCATCTCTTCCAGCAAATCCAGTCCCGTCTTCCCAGGCATGATCACATCGGAAAAAACCAGATCAAACGTCTCGCTGCGAAGAGCTTCCACTGCGCGCGTAGCGTTGTCGCAAACCGTTACCTCGTGGCCCGCCATGCGAAAAGCGCGCGAAAGCGAAGCCAGGGTGTTGGGGTCGTCATCTACAAGAAGCAAGTGGGCCTTGCGTGGCAAGCGGGCTCCTTGAAGTCTTAGTCCGATGCGGCGGCCAATGTGCTCGGAGTGGTCGGCTCAGATTTTGCGATCACGACTTCATTATGGGGAGTTTCTGTGCGGTCTGCCTGACGTTGCGGCAAATCAATTCGAATGGTGGTGCCGCGGCCTTCTTCGCTGGAAATAGAAACCGTCCCATGGTGATCGCTCACCACGGACTGCACGATCGCCAGCCCCAGACCTGTCCCTTGTGGTTTTGTTGTGTAGTACGGCGTGAACAGCCGCGCGGATTCCTCAGGCGTCAAACCATTGCCGGTATCGGCGATTTCCACGTGAACCTTTCCGTCAAGTTCCGAGGTTCGCAAGGTAAGCGTCCCGCCGGCAGGCATGGCATCCAGCGCATTCAACACCACGTTCTGAAACGCGCGATGCAGCAATTCGGGATCGCCATCAATCTCCGGTAGACCCTCTTTCAGGAATAGTTCGCGCGTGATGGCCGGCTTCCCAACTTCATTAAATTGTGCATCAAAAAGCCTCAGTGCTTCGTGAAGCGATTCATTCACATTCATCCGTTCGAATCTTGGAGCGGGCATCTTCGAGAAATCACTGAAGCGAGCCACAATGGAATTCAAGTTGGCCAACTCCGTTTTTAATGTGGCAGTCGATTCGGTAAAAACCTCCATGAACTGTTCATGGTCCAGCTTCCGCGCGCGTTGCAGATTCTCCACGGTGATTTGCAGCGGAAACAGCGGGTTCCGCAATTCATGTGCCAATTTGCGCGCCAACTCCCGCCAGGCGGCGACCCGTTCGGTTTGCAGTAACCGCTCCTTCTGCACTCCCAGCGTCCGCGTCATGTCGTTAAACGCGGTCGCTAATTGCCCCACTTCATCGTAGGTGCGCACATCAATCCGCGCATCCCATCTTCCCGAGGCCACTTCGCGCGCTGCAACCGCCAATTCTTCCACCGGGTGCGTAATTCGAGCCGAAAACCACCATATCAACACCAAGGCAATCAGCAGCGCACCGGCGCCAACCGATGCGGCGATCCACCCAATGCGCTGCGTCAGCAGCACCAATTCTCGCCGCGAGCTGCCTACCAGCAATATTCCCAACAACTCATCGTCCCGGCCCGTCAAAGGAATGGCGTGAAATGTTTCCGCGCTCGCGGGATCCGTACTCCAGTTGATGGTGCTGATAACCGGCCGCTGCGGCTGCTTTTTGCTTTGTTCGATGAGCGACGCGTATCGATCCGCCTGCGGCACCGCGCCGCCTGCATCCGTTAATTGCGCGGGAGCAAAGTCCGGCTCAAGATTCTGATACAAGAGCGTCCGCATCCCCGCGGGCAACACCAGGGAAGCAAGAAAATTCTGGTCCAGCCGGCGCCCACCGATGATGTAAAAATTTTTATCGCCGACCGGCAAGGTCCGCACTACCGTCAACGAAAGCGCCACGCTGTCCGGCAACTCCTCTTTGGTCAAAAATGCATGCGAGTCCCGCCAATTTTTATTGGCGATGACCCACTCGTTTTTGTATCCAACACGCGAAGGAAACTGCGCCGAGGAGATCAGCGTCCCGTCGGAATTGACGAACTGCACAAAATCCAGCCCATGATCCTGTGCCGCGCCAGTGCCATCGTGCACATATAGGGATTGGTCGGCGTTGGACCGCGCCAGATCCAGGGCCATACGCAAGGTAATTTCCGCGTTGGCGATATTTTCCACCTGGTGCACGACCTCTTCGCCGCGCTGTGCAAATTCCTTCTGGAATTGCGCCACCAGCGCCTCGGTGCGCTGCGCGTCCATCTCCTCGAACGCCGCCCGCGTGTAATGCGTCACGCCGTAAGCCACCACAGTGACCGAGGCCGCCACGGTCAACATAAAAATCAGCAGCAACTTGGTACGGAGACTCACGAAATACCTCAGAAATTCTTTTCAGGCCGTTTTACGCTAATCAGCTTTGTCCTTCACGAAGAAGAAAGCATATCCCGATTAACCGTCGTGGTAAAAGAGCCGGCAGCGCGGTAGGCAAATCAGTTAGCCCATCCACGCTGCCTTTTGCCGCCTTTAATATCGGCCTCTGGCTAAGGGCGCCGCGGCGCTTTACGCTGCACCGCCGCGCTCGTCGTCGGTTGGGTGGACGGATCTGGCTCGTCGACCGCATTGCCATTAGGGCTCCCCAAGCCAGAGAACGCCGAGCGCATCACGTCGCTGGCAAAGAAATTCCTGCCGTCCATGGGCACCATCATGATTTGCAGTTTATCTGAGAGGCGCTCGGCGATAATTTTCTGAATCAGCATCGGATTGGACTTCAACACCGCAGCTTCAAATTTCATGCGCTCTGAATCCGCTGCCGCCGTTACCCGGATGCGATTCGCTTCGGCCTCCGACAGATTCTTTTGACGCTCCAATTCGGCCTTGCTGTCGATCACTTTCGCCTGTGCGGCTGCTTCCGCATTCTGCAATGTAGCTTCCTTGCGTGCCTGGGCCTCCAGCTTGGTTTGTTCAATCTGTTTTTGTTTCAACGGCAGGGTATATTGCATCGCATCCGCTTCGGCCTTGGCCTGCAACACGCGCACTTGGGCCTGCGCTTCAGCCTGCTTCACGGAGCGAGCTTTCTGGGCTTCCGCTTCGAGTTCGGCGATCTTTACTTCCTTGAATTTAATATCCTGCTCGGTAGTGAGTCGCTCATCTTCTTGCTCTTTAAGCAACAGCCCTTCGAGCCCCTTGGCATACTCCTCGGGCAATTGCAGATCGCGCAGCAAAACCTCGCGCACCACGATACCGTCGCTTGCGAGCCGTGCAGTGATGGCTTCCGCAGCTTTCGAACGCAACTCTTCCCTCTTGGTCGCGAATATTTCCCGCGTCATGTAGTTAGGAGCTAGTTGCCGGTAGATGGTAGACACCACTGGCGCGACCACCTGTTCACCAACCGGTTGCGGCAAGTTGGTGTGAATCGAATCGAGACGCCGCGGATCGAGCCGGTAACGCACCGAGACCGCCAGCCCGATATTCAATCCCTCGCGTGCCTGAACGGAGAGCACTTCGCCTTTCTTCTTGTCGGTCTCCGCAGCCACCGTCGAATAGACCTGTTCGCGCGTGTCATACAGTGCCACGCTATCGATAAGTGGCGTGACAATGTGAACTCCCGGATACAGTGTGCCGGGGCGTGCGCCCCGAATCTGGCTGATGCGCACTCCAGCCGAACCGTCGGGAACAACAACGATGCTGGGCGCCAGGAGCAATGGCAAAATCCCCGCGGCTGCCAATTTTTGCGCCAACTTCCAACGCACCGACGCTAAAGGGAGGGGTGGTAACGTTACCGCCGCATCACTGTCACCATTCGCCTTTCGCTGAATCAAGCGCCTCAATCGTTCGCTAACATAAACATCGTAAACAACCACGGCGCCCGCGCTGCCGAATAGGCCAGCACCGAGAAGCATCAACAGATATTTCAAAGCCAACATGATATTGCTCCCTTCTTTCTCTGGTCATGCAAATAAAAACTCTTCGACTAACGCTCTCCGTGACGACAGTCTAGGAACCCAGGTCGCATTCGTCCGTACTAACTGGAGACGCGAGCGCGCCTGAGTAATGCTCCTGTTGCGGTTCGCGTCGACGGCCTGCCCGCCGTGGCTGGACGCATGAGTTGAAACGTCGCGCGTAGCAAAAGCCAATTGACCAGCGCCGCCGCCCCGGCCGAGAACAAGGTCGTGATTGCCAACATCGTGAAGTGCACTATGGCCATCATGGTGACTCTCCCTAACTTCGGAGTGTTGAATCGCACGACGCACACCAATGCAAAGGGAAGGCAAGCAAACGGGTTATGGGTGCCGAAGAGAGTTGCCTTGTGGGAGGGGGAACACGCTGTGGTTGGCATGACTCGGCGAACTGACGTTTGGCGGAGTGTTCAATAAAGGCGTAATCTAGATGTAGTAATCGAGGAAGAAAGTGTCCGGGAGACGGCTACCCCGGCTTAGTCACGTATCATGCCAACGAAATCAGGCTTTCGAATCGGCAGCATTCTGGGCATCCCCATCTATCTGCACGCCAGCTGGCTGCTGATTTTCGCTTTGATTACCTATTCTCTGGGTATGCAATTCACAGAGTCTCATCCGCAGTGGAGCTCCACTCAGCATTGGACGGTGGGCATACTCACCAGCGTGCTGTTTTTCGCTTCGGTACTTTTCCACGAGCTTTCGCATAGCGTTGTGGCCATGCATTACAAGATACGGGTGGCGTCCATCACCCTGTTTATTTTTGGTGGAGTTGCGCGCATTGGCCGCGAGCCCTCTAAAGCAATTCAGGAATTTAATATCGCCATAGCCGGGCCGCTCTCCAGTTATTTCCTCTGCGCATTCTTTTTTGGATTAACGCTAATGTTTCCTTACAGCGACGCACTTGGAGCCTTGGGCCTATGGCTGGCGCAGATTAATTTTGCCGTAGCTACCTTCAACTTATTGCCCGGATTCCCCCTGGATGGCGGCAGGATTTTTCGCGCTGCCGTTTGGGGCGCGACGAAGGACTTTGCTCGCGCTACACGCATCGCCGGCGTCACCGGCCAACTGGTCGCTTACGGCCTGATTTTACTGGGCGCGTGGTTCGCCGCTGTTAAGCGTGATTGGCAGACCGGATTATGGCTGGCTTGCATCGGCTTTTACCTGCAGAGCGCGGCTCGCGACAGCATCGCGCAACTTGCCATACGCGAAACCCTGGCGGGCTTGCGCGCTTCAGACGTGATGAATAATGAAGTTCCTATAATAAATCGGAATACTTCGCTCCAGGAATACAGCGCCGAAGTGCTAAGGACCGGTCGCCGCTGTCATTTGGTGGTGACCGAAGATCGCTTGGTGGGCATGATGAACGTGCAGGCGCTGAATTCCGTGCCCCGAGACGAATGGAATGCTAATTCGGTGCAGGCAGTCATGATTCCGCGCGAACGCATTTCCTGGGCGGCGCCCGAAGAGCCTCTCCTGCGCTTGCTCGAAAGGCTGCTCGCCGCCGACATTAATCAAATGCCGGTGGTCAGCGTATCGGGAGAAGACGACGCGCAGGTAGTTGGCATGGTTACCCGCGATTCCATTCTGCGCGTCATGCAGACTAGAGCG
>JAUTXJ010000196.1 GCA_030838075.1 Acidobacteriaceae bacterium | reverse complement strand
ATTCCCCGGTAGCTCAATGGTAGAGCGTTCGGCTGTTAACCGAAATGTTGGAAGTTCGAATCTTCCCCGGGGAGCCACTTCTTAAATCCACGTTGCTGCAATCCCGGTTTTGCTTTGTCAGGTGGGTTTCGCTTCTGGTTTTTCGGTAACGGACACAGTCTCTTGCCCGCCCTTTTTGCTGATTAAACTCACCGCAGCCTGATATAACTTTGACCGCATTGCATAGCGCTCGTTAGCGCGCGTAATGTAGCGCACCGCAACTTCAACTCCGCCGACTATCGGCTTTAGATTAATAGCCGGCGCAGCTGATAACGCGCCCACGTTCCGCGACTGCGCGGCATTCTTCCATTCTTTTTCAGCTTGACCGGCACTCTCCTTGGTGGCTTCGAGCACCGTCTTTTGAATGGCGTCAACGATCGGATACGGACTCTGGCTTGAGTCCACCACCAGCGTGAGTTCATCCCAAAGCCACTGCCCGGAAGTAGGAAAATTAAAGTAGTGGCCCTCAATCGCGAAATTGTTGGTGAACGTCACACGTCGTCCGGTCGGATGACCCGAGTCCGTCCAGTTGCCGGTTTCTAGCAATACTGTATGGAACATTCCGAGCTCCGCCACTTCGCCGGTTACTCCGTTAATTTCCACCCAGTCACCTAAGCGGATTCCATTTTTCCCCATCAGCACGAACCAACCAAAAAAGGCCACGATGAAATCTTTCAGCGCCACCGTAAGACCTGCGCCGGCAAGCCCCAGGAAAGTCCCCAACTGGCCCGGCGGCCCGAAAATAACAAGTAGAATCAGGCCCAAAGCAATGATTTGCAGCGCGGTGCTGATCACTGCATGAAGAGTCTCGGCCTGACGCGTGTCCAGTTTCAACTTGCCGAGAAGTCTCTTCGACCAGGTGTCAAAAAAAATCCCAATCAGCAAGATCCCTACAATAAGCGCCGCGCCTCTCAACCCTCTATGAATTACCGCTGCTTTCTGGGCATCAACCACGTCGATCCATTTTCGATACGTTTCGGCCAAGCGCGTTTGATCCTCGATGCGCTCGTCAACGTTGGTGAGTGCTTTCACGGCGAAGGACCGGTGTCTCGTAGCGTTGAGGACGTCGGCCGAATTCTCGCCCGAACTTGCGTTGGAAGGGCTGGCAGGTTTTTCACCAGACGGAGTTCCAGATCGACTTGTAGGCGCGCTCTGAGGGTTCTCGGGAATTGTTTGTGTCTTGGTGTTGATGCTCGATTGGAGAGCGCTCCGCTGGCTAGTGAACGCGGTTGCCGCCGATTCTGCATCCTGCTTGGCTTGCCGCAATTGCTTTATTTTATTGTGCAGCTCCGACCATTGCTGGTAATGGTGGATCATCCCGTGTAAATCGCGTGGCTTAGAAGTGTTAATACTCGTGGTATCCGCGACCTTCGATGCCTCATCGTGCTGCTTAATCAACTCCTCGATCCGGCTTTGAGCTTCACCACCGGCATCGTTTAATTCCTGCTTCGCGTTGTCGACCTCGTCCTGATCGAGCTCTACCTGGACCTTCGCCTGTTGCAGCTGATTGTCCAGGCTGTCCTTTTTGGCGCCGCTCGCCTTTGCCAACGCCGCGGTAAGTTGGTCGACTCGTACCTTATCTCTGTCGAGAGCGTTCTCCGCGTTTTGCAATCTGCCTTGGATCTGTTTCGCTTCGGCGCTCAATACCGCGGGATGCTCTCGCGCGTCCGACACCCCTGCCGCAAATGCCAGGTCCATCTCCCGATCGCCGAGATGGAGCGCCTCCTTTGCCAATGGCGATTCGTCATCACCAGTTGGCATTTGCACCAACGAACGAGCGGCATACAGAGAACTCTGATCAATTGCCGGCGCATGCGCGGCACGCGATGGTTCGACCGTTACGATTACGCGCGTTCGTGACACGCCCGTTCGAAACCATCCGTAGACGATCGCTCCCAGCAACAAAACCAGGATGATCGTTGCAATTTGTTTCGTCGTCTTCATTCGCCTATGCTCTCCCAGCCTTAAGCCACCTTATAAGCAAATGTTAAGCAATCCGCTTCAAAAGTAATTCCCACGACGCGCAATGGTCATGAGCGATCTATGATTGGCCCGGATAATTTACGACGTAAGTGCATGTTTACGTCACGCATTTGCCCAGGCGGTGCTCGCATTTGTTCGGTGACTTTGACAAGTACCATCTTCCGCGCCACCTGGGCAAACAACACCGCAGAACCACAATATCGTTTTTCTAGACCCTCTCTTATGGCATCATCATGCGCCGTGAGATTTATTCGCCACACCTGCTTTTGTGCTTATATTTCTGGCGTGCCAGCAACTTGCATTTGGCTGCCGATCAGGCCTAAGCACCCACCAAAAATGCACACGGAGGCCACCTGATGGTAAATGTGAGCAGCAACCCCGGAGAAGTCGCGCCGTCCTATTCCCCTGCCCCAGCCTCCACCAACGTAGCCGCCATGGCCATGGTCACTACCTTGTTCTTCTTCTGGGGCTTCGTAACGGTTCTGAACGACATTCTGGTCCCACACCTGAAAACCATTTTCGATTTGAACTACGCCAAAGTGATGCTCATTCAGTTTGCCTTCTTCTCCGCTTATTTTATTTTTTCCATTCCCTCCGCAAAACTCGTCGATGCTATTGGATACAAAAAAACCATGGTCACCGGCCTCTTCACCATGGGCGCGGGCGCGCTACTATTTATTCCTGCGGCTAGCGCCGCATCATTTCCACTTTTTCTTGTAGCGCTCATGACTCTCGCTGCAGGCATCACCGCGTTGCAGGTGGCTGCGAATCCTTACGTCGCTGTCCTGGGGCCGCCCGAAACCGCATCTAGTAGGTTAAATCTCACCCAGGCCTTCAATTCTCTGGGCACCACTATCGGCCCGTACCTCGGCGGCCTCTTAATCTTGAACGCCAATTTTAAAGGCACTGGCGAGACCCGCCAAATGTCCGCGGACGTTCTGCAGGCCTATCGCGTTCAGGAAGCATCCTCTGTAAAACTCCCCTATCTCGTGATCGGATTGGCGCTGATCATTTTTGGAATCATCATAGCCATGTTCAAGTTGCCGGACATCCCTGGAGCTGCCCGTCACAGCGGCTCCGGCGTGAAAGCCAGCTTGTGGAAGTATCGTCAGCTCGTCTTTGGGACGATTGGCATTTTCGTTTACGTGGGAGCGGAAGTTTCCATCGGAAGTTTTCTCATCAACTATTTTGGTCAGCCCGAGATCGGGAGTTTTCCGGAATTCGCCGCCGCCAAGTACGTCACCTACTATTGGGGCGGCGCTATGGTTGGCCGCTTCATCGGTTCCGCCATTCTGCAAAAAGTAAAAACGGGCACGGTACTCGCTGTGGCTGCCATCACTGCCTGCGCCCTCGTTTGCATCTCCATGCTGACCACCGGCCACGTTGCCATGTGGAGCATCATTGCCGTGGGTCTCTTCAATTCCATTATGTTCCCCAGCATTTTCACACTCGGGATCGCCGAGCTCGGTCCCCTGACCGGCGACGGTTCCGGAATGATGGTGATGGCCATCGTCGGCGGCGCGATATTGCCGCTTCTACAGGGTGTTCTCGCCGATCGCATCGGCATCCACCACGCCTTCATCATCCCCGCTATTTGTTATCTGTATATTTTGTATTACGCACTGTGGGGCTCCCGGCCGACTCCTGTC
>JAUTXJ010000164.1 GCA_030838075.1 Acidobacteriaceae bacterium | reverse complement strand
TCGCGCGGTCCCGCTTGCCCTTCAAAGTGGCAGGATCAGGGAGTTGCCAAAGCGTGCGAGCTTCTTCCGCCGTTAACCAATTCCCGAGTCGGCACCCCAGTTTCTTTGCGCCTTTTACTCGGCGAATGCCCGCCGCGAGATCGGGGCTCAACAATCCAGAATCGGCTGCTTCATATGCCAGCCGTCGTACGGCAGCCAGCCTGACATTTATGGTTCCTGCGGCAAGGTGGCGATCTTCGAGATGAAGTCGGTAACGGAGAACGACCGCCTTGTTGAACGACAGTCGCGGAGCGGAGCAATACCAAGCCACAAATTCATCGATCGAATGCCGATAGCTGCGCTGCGATTCGAACGACCTCAAGCTTACGATCACAGCGACCTTGGCGTGCTCCAAATCGGGAAGGCCGAGCTTTGTTTTCAGCCGGGCACGCCCGCTCTTGAGTTTGCGCTTCATGGTTAGCCGCCTCCCGACGACTAGCCATATCAGATTCTCCTCTCCCAGAGCGCGGCCGTTAAATTTTCAATGTGTGGAGTCGAGGTGTGACGCGGTGGTGTCGGTTCAGCATATTCGTTTCCGACTCTTTCGTCTGTCGGTGCCTCACGAGCCGGACCATCCTTCCGTCCTCACACCTCGCTCATCGAACCGGATGTGCGGATTCCCCGCTTCCGGCATGCGGTAAAGGCTCACGATGTCATCCACGGAAGATTGCTCGTTCGCGGGGTAAAGCAAACGAAGCCCGGCCCTTCATGCAGACATGCCTCCGGAAACCGTTTGGCCGCCGGCCACTTCAGTTTGTGCTCGGCAGACAACCGCTGAAGCAGGCTATTGCGAGCGGGTTGCTCCATTGCCCGATAGGCCGTGCTGGCTGGTCCTAGATAGAAGTAGTTGGCCCATCCGATCATTGTGCGGTGAGAAGCCGCCCCCTAGCTCACGCACATAATAGTCCGACACTTTGAAGGCTTGGGAAATCTGGGCACAAGTCTAGGAACAAAACCCTGCCAAACACCATGAAAAACCGTTATACACGACGCAAGGAAATGCTTGAAAAACCAACTACATAGCGTTTCTGGATTCAACAGCGGGTTGCAGGTTCGAGTCCTGCCCGGTTCACCAAAGTTTTCAAGTGTTTACAGTCCGCATCCCCGCTGGCTGAAACTATCCCTGTAGCGGGAATTGTAGCGAATAGACGCGTCCGCTGGAACCGAAAGGCGATGATCCGCGGGGAATTTCAAACTGCCAATGTCCAAGAAATTAAGTTTGCGATCTCGATTTGAGCTCGATGGGATTTTCTGGTCTCCGCAAAGCAATGAGAAATTCTCTGGACACCGGAGCGTCACGTCAAAAGCCATAGAACTGCTTCAGCGGCGACAATCATGGATCCTGCGCCACCGGCAAATCATGTGAGCCAATTTCCCGCCTAAAATTCTTGCGTGAAGGTACAATTTCGGTTCAGCGCATTCGAGTTGCTGGGCCACGCCAAAAATCACGATGAACAGACCTGAAATCGAAAAGGAAATTGAGCCCATCATTCAGAAATGCCGCCGGAAATTCGCGCCCGGTTCTTCGGAAACCGAGGATTCACCTGACACAAACGAGCCTTTGAGACCCGAGACTCGCCGCGTATCCCTCATCGCTTCTTTGGCCGAGTCTGTTTTGGGCAGCGATTTTGCCGGTCGGGGACTCGAGGTCGGCAGCGGCTACGGGTGGCTGTTATTCCCGATGGCTTCGCTCTTCCCTAAAATTCAGTGGTTCGCCATCGAACATCCTGATCAGCCGCACGCCAGCCGCGAGAGCTATCGCTCCATGTTCCGCAGCTACAACTGTCATTTGGAAACCGTGGACCTTCTCCATGACCCGTTTCCGTTTCCCGACAATCATTTCGCGCTGGTCACCTTTTCCGAGGTTCTCGAACATTTGCCTACTGACCGCGTGAACTTTGTGCTCGCTGAAATCGCCAGAACTGTCCAGCCAGGTGGCGTGCTTATCGCCTCGTCTCCCAACCAAGCCTCGCTGGAAAATCGGCTGCGATTGATCAAAGGAAAAAGCATCCTGGACATGCCTAACGAGATTGGGAAGGGTATCTTCGGCCACATCCGGCTATATACGCCCGCGGAGATTCAGTCCGCGATGGCCAAACGGGGATTCACTCTGGAGCGTTGCGAGATGGAGTCCAATAATTCAGGCTACCGAGGGAATTCCGATCGGTCCTGGGTCCGCCGCATTCACCGTGTGTACGAGTACCTAGAAAGCAAACTAGGGATACTAGGCAGCCTCGGCGACACCTGGCACATGGCATTTCGCAAAACCGCTGCCAGCCGCACCGACGCGGCTATCCAATAAGTCTCCAAAATCATTTTGCGAGTTCCCACCGGGCGATGCGGTTGAGCCCCTGATAGGGCGCCGCGTTTGCCCCTCATTTCCGCGCTACTCGATAATCAGGCCCTGTGCTATCCTCCCGCCAATTCCGACCCCAGCCGCGTTAATGCCGAGCCCTTAATGTCTGAAGCCCCCGATCACGAAGTAACCTCGCTACTCCAAGCCTGGGGCGCGGGTGATCAGCAGGCCCTCGCTAAGCTCGCTCCTCTCGTCTATGACGAACTGCATCGCACCGCGCATCGTTACATGTCTCGCGAAAACAGCGGACACACCCTTCAAACCACGGCACTTGTTAACGAGGTGTACCTCCGGTTGGTGAACGTCCAAAAGGTCGACTGGCAGGGCCGCGCCCACTTTTATGCCATCTGCGCTCGAATGATGCGGCGTGTATTGACAGATATCGCGCGTTCCCGTCGCTATCTAAAGAGAGGAGGCGACGCCGTCCACCTGCCATTTGAAGAAGCGCTGGTGCCCGGGCGCGAAGATCATCCTGACCTCGTCGACTTGGACGAGGCCCTAAATATCCTTGCCGCGATGGACCAGCGAAAAACCCAAGTGGTAGAACTGCGCTTCTTTGGGGGATTCAGCGTTGAAGAAACGGCCAAGGTTTTGGACGTCTCGGTAGAAACGGTGCATCGCGATTGGAAGCTCGCCAAGGTTTGGCTGCTGCGCGAACTGAGTAAGGACAAAAGGGATGGAACCTGAACGCTGGCGCCAGGTCGAACAGTTGTACCAGTCGGTCTTGGCGCTGGAAGAAAGCAAGCGCTCGGCTTTTCTGGACGATTCCTGTTCCGGCGATGAAGCGCTGCGTCGGGAAGTGCTTTCCCTCCTGGCTGAGCAAGAACGAGCGAACAGTTTCATGGAAACTCCTGCCATGGAAATGATGGCCAAGGAGTTGGCCGTAGACCAACAGCGTCCCACCATTACATACGCAGATCCTCGCCAGCTCATTGGCCGCACCATTTCTCATTACCGCATCTTGGCCAAACTCGGACACGGCGGAATGGGTGTCATCTACCGCGCGGAAGATACTCGTTTAAAACGCAACGTAGCTTTGAAGTTTTTGCCGGAAGATTCTCGTGACCCGTCGGCGCTAGGGCGTTTGCGCAGAGAGGCCCAAGCCGCCTCCGGGCTGAACCATCCAAATATCTGCACCATTCATGATGTCGGCGAATTCGACGGCGACTATTTCATCGCCATGGAATTGCTCCAGGGGCAAACCCTGAGAGAACGCATCGCCGGCAAACCGCTAGCCGTGGACTCACTGCTCGAACTTGGCGCGCAAGTCGCCGATGGTCTGGAAGCCGCGCACACCTCGGGAGTGATTCACCGGGATCTCAAACCATCCAATATTTTTGTGACCGCTCGCGGTACCGCCAAAATTCTGGACTTCGGACTCGCCAGGAAAACACGAAACAAAATTCGGGAAACCAATTCGCCAGGTGGGGAAATAACCCTCAGTCTGGGTGAAGAACATCTCACCAGTCCCGGCGAGGTGCTCGGCACTATTGCCTACATGTCACCAGAGCAGGCGCGCGGCGAAGAGCTCGATCCCCGGACAGATATCTTTTCCCTGGGATCAGTTCTCTACGAAATGGCTACCGGCCGGCCGCCATTCGCCGGGCGTACCTCCGCGTTGCTTTTCGATTCCCTGCTGCACCACACGCCAGCATCACCCTCAAGGATAAGTCCCGCAACGCCTCCGGAATTAGAAAAAATCATCAACAAGTGTTTGCAGAAAAACCGCGACTTGCGGTACCAACGCGCTCCCGACGTACGAGCCGACTTGCGAGCGGTCCAGTCAGGCAAGAGTTCTGACCTTGCTGGACGTGACGCTGATGTCAGTCACAAGCCCCTCATCTCTCGCAAAGCCATTGCAGTAAGTGTTGGAATTTTCCTTCTGCTCGCCGTGACCGCGGCATTCAACTTCGGAAAAGTGCGCGACTGGGTGCGCTCCGCTAACGGTCAACGCATCCAGTCACTCGCCGTGCTGCCTCTGATCAATCTCACAGGAGACACCGGACAAGATTTCTTTGTAGATGGCATGACTGACGAAGTGACCACCGAATTGGCCCAGATTGGCGGCCTACGCGTGACTTCGCGCACCTCCACCATGCAATTCAAAGATGCAAAAAAGTCCATACCGCAGATAGGAAAAGAATTGAACGTGGACGCCGTGTTGCAAGGTTCAGTAGCTCACTCTGGCAACCGCGTCCGCGTCATCGCGCAACTAATCGAGGCCCAGAGCGATCGTCAATTGTGGTCGAAAAGATACGAGCGCGAGTTGCAAGATGTACTGACCATGCAGGACGAGTTGGCGCGCGACATAGCGGCGGAAATTCGCATCAAACTTACGCCCGAGGAACGAACACGGCTGGCCTCGCCACGGCCGATCAACCCCGCCGCGCACGACGCTTATCTCAGAGGCCGCTTCTTATGGAACCGCCGCACCGAACCAGAGCTAAATAAAGCCAAGGAATATTTCACTCAAGCCATCACCGCCGATCCCAACTATGCGCCCGCATATTCCGGCCTTGCGGACACTTATTTCTACCTCGGGTATGCCTGGGGACATATGCCCCCACGGGAAGCCATCCCTTTGGCCAAGGCAGCGGCGGTGAAAGCGATCCAACTGGATGACAACTCCGCGGAAGGGCACACCTCGCTCGGATTCGTCAAAGCGATGGGTGAGTGGGACTTTCCTGGTGCCGAACAAGAATTGAAACGTGCTATCGCCCTCAATCCAAATTATGCGACCGCCCATCACGTCTATGCAGTTGTACTCGGCGCCCTGGACCGCAACGACGATGCCATCGCCGAAATGCGCAAAGCCGTCGAAGTAGATCCGCTTTCCGTTCCACTCAGAAACATGCTGGCAAACAAGCTCGAAGAAGCTCAGCGCTGCAACGACGCTGCGGACGAATTTCGCAAAACAATGGAACTCATCCCCAACACACCACACTTAGGGATGTTGCATGAGGGACTCGGCAGGTGTTACCGGGCAACTGGGCGCGAAAAAGAAGCCGTGGAAGAAGACGTGAAATCAAGAATTGCCTTTGGTGCAACCCCGAAAGAAATCGAGGAGTACCGCAAAACATATGCGGTTTCAGGTAGAAAAGGCATCGTCCAGAAAGATCTGCAGGCGGCCTTGGCACGTTGGGAGAAAGATCATTGGCACTCGGACGCTTTTGATGTCTTCTCGGCGTACCTCGAACTTGGAGACAAGGATAAAGCCTTCGCGTGGATCGACAAGTTGATTGAGCTCCGGTCCACGTGGCTGATCTGGATTTATCCCGGAGCTCCTCTGTTGCGTGATGATCCGCGCTTCGAAGAAGTGAAACGCAAGATGGGCGTGCAACTCAGGTAAACCTGTCAAAAATTTGAGCGTCTGAACTGCTTGTGGATACTTGCCGCACCGCCAGGACGCTCGTGCGCGTCAGCAGCCACAGGTGCTGCGAATTATTTTGTTTGTACAAACCCCTGCCAAGCCAGATCGCCCTTCAATAGCGTGCTGATTCCATCGGCTGGCAACGGCCGCGAAAAATAATATCCCTGCCCGAACGCGCAGTTAAATTTTTTTAACAATTCAAACTGCTCCAACGTCTCAACTCCTTCGGCCACCACATCCAGCCGCAGGTTTTTAGCCATCGGCAAAATCGTCCGCGCTATTTCCATGCCGTCGCCGTCGTCATCCATGCTGCTGATGAAGGAGCGGTCGATTTTCAGCGTGTCCAGAGGAAAACGATGTAGATAACTGAGCGAAGAATACCCCGTTCCGAAATCGTCGATCGCCAGGCGCACTCCCAGCGACTTGATCTGCTGCAACATCTCCACCGCGCCCGAAGGATCTTTCATCACCGTGCTTTCGGTAATTTCCAGTTTTAAAGCGTCCGGCGGAAGTTTTATTTCACGTAACAAGTTTGCGATGTCCGCGACCAGGTTGGGCTGCAGAAATTGTTTTGCGGAGAGATTCACGCTAATGATCAGATTTGCATTGGCGGGGGAAGCCGCGCGCCATTCGCCGATTTGCCGGCACGCTTCACTCAAATTCCACCAGCCCAATTCGCGAATCAGGCCAGTCTCTTCTACCACGCCGATGAACTCAATCGGCCCGAGAAGACCACGCGTAGGATGCTGCCAGCGCAGCAAGGCCTCAAATCCTGCAATTTCTCCGGAAGCAAGATTCACAATAGGCTGATAAAAATTGCGGAACTCGCGGCGTTCCAGGGCATGACGCAGGTCGGTCTCCAACTGCAAACGGGCCATGACGCTCGCGCGCATTTTCGCGTCGAACACTTCATACCGCCCCTTCCCAAGTGACTTCGCGTGATACATGGCAGTGTCCGCGTCCCGCAGCATCTCGTCGGGCCCCTCGTACACCGGATTGCTCTGCGCAATTCCGATGCTCACCGAGGTGTATACCTCTTTACCCGCGAGAAGAAAGGGAGGCTTGAGCGCCTTCATCAGGCGATCCGCCGCAATCTTCGCGTCATTGGGGTCCTTGAGGTCGTCCAGCAGCACGGTGAATTCGTCCCCGCCCAGACGCGCTACCGTGTAGGTGTCCCTCAAGCGCGCCAGCGTATCCGTGGCCCGCAAACATTTTTCCAGCCGCTCGGCCACGCCTACCAGCAACTGATCGCCGACGAGGTGACCCATGCTGTCATTGATCATTTTGAAGCCGTCGAGGTCCATGAACACCACGGCGAAGGAATGGTTTTTACGCCGCTTGGAATATTTGATAAGCCGGTTCAGCCGGTCAATAAACAAAAGCCGGTTTGGCAGCCCCGTCAGCGGATCAGACACCTTCGCCTGAGTAATGTCGGTTTGCGACCCGGCCATGCGCAACGGTCTTCCGGATTGATCACGAATGGCGAGGCCGCGGCTGAGCATCCAGCGAAAAGTTCCATCGTGATGCAACATGCGGTGCTCACTCTCAAAATGGGGAGTTGCGCCATTGTGATGCGCCGCGATTTCATTTTTGACCCTGGCGCGGTCCGCATCGTGGATGCGGTCGAACCACTCTTCCGGTTTCTTGCTGATTTCGTTTTCCTGAAACCCGAGCATGGATTTCCAGCGCGCCGAGAAATGCACCTCGTTCTCAGTGATGTTCCAATCCCACAAACCATCATTAGAGCCAAGAGCCGCCAGCGCGTAGCGCTCTTCACTTTCCTTCAGCGCCTCTTGGGCGCGCTTGTGCGCTAACTGCGTGCTGATTCGCGCAACAGCTACCGGGAAGTCGATTGGCTTGGTCAGGTAATCGTTCGCGCCCAAATCCAACGCGGTGATGATGTCTTCGCTCTGGTTCTTCGCGGTGACCATAATCACGGGAAGTTCCGCCGCTGAGTACACTTTTCGCAATATGCGTAGCGCGTCGAGACCAGTAATTTCAGGCATCTCAATATCCAGCAACACCAGATCGATGCCGTCCTGCTTGACGCTCTCCACTAATTCTTGGGCGCCATTGGCCACCAGCACGTCATAGCCCTTGCGCGCCAGTCTCCGCGCGAGCATATCGCGGTTCATTTCGTTGTCGTCCACAATCAGCAGGCGGTTCGTTTGGGGTTTCATGATAGTTTTTTCGCCAACAGGAAATTCTCAATCTTTTCGCTCAAGCGCGTGAACTCAATTGGCTTGGTGTCGTAATCATCACAGCCCGCTTCAAAGGCCTTCTCGCGATCGGTCACCATGGCGTGCGCGGTCAGTGCAATGATCGGAATGTGTCGCGTGGACTCATTGCTTTTCAGCAGCCGGGTAACTTCCCAACCGTTCATCATCGGCAAGCTAATGTCCATCAATATCAAGTCGGGCGATTTGGAACATGCCAGCAAGTGCCCCTGCTCCCCGTCGTGCGCGGCGATCACCGTGTACCCCTTGCGTTGCAAACGCCTGGATAACATGTCCCGATTCATTTCATTGTCTTCGACCAACAAGATCGTCGGCATGATGTACATCTCCTGTCGATTTCAATTCTGTTTGACGCTTGGATTTCTTGGCCCCTGATAGCGATGGCGCTGAATGACGTTCTACATCCCCCGAGCGAGCCATGCGGTACTTTTCAACCAACACTGCAAGACGGTCACGGTCGACCGGTTTAACTAGGTAACTGGCAGCTCCCAGATCAAGTCCCATCGGCTCATTGTCGACAATGGTCACAATAATGACGGGGATTTCCGCTAGCGCCGGATCGCTCTTGAGTTTCTTCAGCACCGACCAGCCATCGAATTCCG
>JAUTXJ010000161.1 GCA_030838075.1 Acidobacteriaceae bacterium | reverse complement strand
AACTTTAAAAAGATTGGCTTCCCGGGGTGGCCGGACCCGAACCTCGACTCGGTTTCCGGTTTTGGGGCGTCAATTCAAAAAGGGGGCTTGCACCAGCCCCCTTTTTTTCATTCCTGGTGTCCGCTCGTTCCTCAGTTGCGCCCGGCCCTGAACACAAGAGAATCCCACCGCAACGCTGTAAAACCGAAAAGTTGGATATGAACGCTCTGAACCTTGAGGGACAGATGTGGCCAAAAAAGGTGAGCGGCCGGTGGGGGTTCCGGCCGCTCGGGCGTGGGGATGGAGGGAAACGTAATCTGAAGCTGTTCTAACTTCCCGTCATTATGCTGCGCTCGCGAGCAGCACAACGGCACACAGGAGCAGCCGTAACCGCCCCGGAAGCCACGATCAACTTCCGATCACAGTTGCGATTGTGCTTGGGCGTGGTGCAGCGGTCGATAGTTCGGTCGTTCCATCGGGCCCGGTACTTTCCGGCTTATGCTTCCGTACCGTTGCACAAGTACTTTTGTACTTTCGACCCACGCAGGGCGGAATGGCAATGTTCCAGATGTCAGTTTTGCTGGGCTTTACCCCTCCAAATTCTCCTGAACTTCTTCTGAGCCGCACCCGCTTGTCAGATTAATTTACGCCCGTCAGAAGACATGAAAGCTTTGAAGCGCTCGCCACGTCCTACCGCGATACGTTATTCTTCCATCCCATGCATGACTTAAGTTACTTTCGCGAACACCTCGATCTTTTTGCGGAGATGGCTGCCAAACGCGGCGCGACGCTTGATCTTGACGCGTTCCGCGCGCTCGATAAAGAGCGTCGCGAGCTCATTACAAAAAACGAGCAGCGCAAAGCGCAACGGAACAAAGCCAGCGATGAAATCGCACGCCTCAAAAAGGAAAAGCAGCCCGCAGATAGCATCATTTCGGAGATGAAACAGGTTTCTGAACTCATCAAGCAAACCGATGAGCGCATTAGCCAGCTTGACGATACGCAACGCGAGCTGCTACTCACCATTCCTAATGTTCCTCATTCCAGCGTGCCAGTGGGTTCCAGTGAGGCGGACAACGTGGAAGTACGCCGCTGGGGCGCACCGCCGAAGTTCGACTTTACGCCCCGCTCCCATTGGGAAGTCGGTGAACGCGCGGGAATTTTGGATCTGTCCGCCGCCGCCAAAATTACCGGGGCCCGCTTCGCGGTTTACAAAAGCTGGGGAGCGCGGCTGGAACGGGCGCTTGCTAATTTTTTTCTGGATGTACATACGCGCGAGCACGGCTACACGGAAGTTCTGCCGCCGTTTTTGGTGAATAGCGCTTCGCTCATGGGTTCCGGCCAACTTCCAAAATTTGCTGCCGATCTTTTCAAGATAGAAGGCACCGACTTCTGGCTCACGCCCACGTCGGAGGTCGAGCTGCACAATCTTTATCGCGACGAAACGCTAGCGGAAAGCCAGCTTCCCATCTTTCTGACCGCCTGGACCGCTTGTTTCCGCTCTGAAGCAGGCGCCGCCGGTAAGGACACACGTGGCATTCTTCGCCAACACCAGTTCCAAAAGGTTGAGCTTTTCAAATTTACCCACCCGGAACCGAGTTATGAGTAGCACGAGGCTCTTGTGCGCAATGCCGAAACGATTCTGCAAAAACTTGCTCTTCACTATCGAACGGTGCTGCTCTGCACGGGAGACATGGGTTTTGCCGCCTCTAAAACGTATGACATAGAGGTGTGGCTACCCTCTGCAAACGAATTTCGCGAAATCTCCTCGTGTTCCAACTGTGAAGCGTTCCAAGCGCGTCGAGCGGGCATCCGTTTTAAGCCCGCAAGCGGCGGCAAAAGCGATTTTGTGCATACACTAAACGGCTCGGGGCTGGCGGTGGGGCGCACCTGGATCGCGATCATCGAGAACTATCAGCAGGAGGACGGGTCCGTCGTAATCCCCGAAGTACTGCGCCCATACATGGGCATTGACCGAATTCCCGCGTCCGAGACGCCTAAGCGTTAGGATTACCCATGAATCTGATTTTGTAGGTAAGTGTCATAAAATCATGGCGTTGGTGTTATTTAGGACTCGGTTTGACAGGTTTGGTCGCTAGAGCGGGTTCCACAACTCACTGAAATTACACCTTTTCGTTTGACGCACCCTTTTGACCTTGCATACACTCGGTTCACCGCGTTCTTGGTGGGTTTCGTGGGTATTGGCCGTCGTTGCTTCTCCGCCGACGCCGATTGGAACTCGCTCATCATCATTAGCTGGTAGACATGAACGGACGCGATCACAGAGTACGCTATGACCTTTCTCGCTCGATTAATGAGGTTTTTGTTTTGGGTGGTGATGGTCTCGTGGGGTGTTCGAGTCGCCGGACGGTTAATCTCTGCTTTGCTGCAGCCGGGCCGGACCCCAGAGCCGTTAAACTCCACCGGTGATTTGAATGCCGAGCAGAGTGGACGGCTGCTGGTGCGCGATCCGGTCTGCGGTGTGCACGTCGCAGAGAAGCGCGCAATTCCTTTGCGTGAAAATGGCGAGTTGTTGCATTTCTGTTCGCTAGCCTGCCGCGACGCCTATCTAAATTCTTCGCACAAGCTAGCGGCGAACGCATGATACGGCGTGAACCACCGATAATTGCTGTTCAGCCAAAGTTTTGAATACTGCTCTAGACGAACCGACTTGACGAAAGGACCCGAGCCGATGGCCACGGTCGCAAAGCCCACAGCCCCGACGAGACAGATTGGCACGCCTCCCATGGTGCCGCGCATCGCACCGCGCGAGGATTTGAATCCGTTCCGAATTGCCCAGATTCAATTTGATATGGCCGCCGAATTTTTGAAACTTGATCTCGGCCTGCGGCAGATTCTTCGCACGCCCAAGCGCGTTCTGGAAGTTTCCATTCCCACAAAAATGGACAATGGCCAGGTGAAAGTTCTCACCGGTTATCGTGTGCAACACAATGTGGCGCGTGGGCCTGCTAAGGGCGGCGTTCGTTTCCATCCCAACCTTACGCTGGACGAAATGAAGGCTCTGGCCGCGGGTATGACCTGGAAGACCGCAACCGTAAACGTGCCTTTTGGTGGGGCGCAGGGCGGAGTAATTTGCGATTCGAAACGCATGTCCAAAGGCGAGCTTGAGCGCATAACTCGTCGCTATGCCAGCGAAATTCTGCCGCTCATCGGACCTTACCTGGATATTCCTGCGCCTGACGTGTATACCGACGCGCAGACGATGGCGTGGATGATGGATACCTACGCGATGACTGTGGGCCACGCGGCGCACGGGTCGGTTACCGGGAAGCCGTCTTCCGTCGGCGGCTCGAACGGCCGCGAAGAAGCGATGGCTCGCGGCTTGGTCGCGGTCGTCGAAGAGGCATGCAAGCTGAAGAAGATTGCGCTCCGCGGAGCTACCGTGGCAATTCAAGGTTTTGGCCATTCAGGGGCCACCGTCGCACAGGTCTTTGCCGAGAAAAAAGCCAAAATCATCGCCCTAAGCGATACGCGCGGAGGCGTAACCAATTCGCGTGGGATTGATCCCATCAAAGCCATTCGCTATAAGGAGCGCTCCGGAACAGTGGTAGGAATGCCCGGCGCTACGCGCACTACCAACGACGAATTGCTCACCATGAAGTGCGACATCCTGGTGCCTGCGGCACTCGAAAACGTGATCACTCTGAATAACGCGGAAGCCATCAAGGCCCGCATCGTTGCGGAAGCCGCCAATGGACCGACGACTCCGCACGCGGATGAAATTCTGGCGCGTAAGGGAATTACGGTGCTGCCGGACATTCTCGCCAACGCCGGCGGCGTGACGGTGAGCTATTTTGAGTGGGTGCAAAACCAGCAAGGATTGATCTGGGACGCGGAAGAGGTAAATGCCCGCCTGCAAAAAACGATCGTGCGCGCTTTTCATGAAATGGTGGAAACCATGCGCAAGCATCACGTGCCGCCCCGCGCCGGCGCGATGATTCTGGCTGTTGGACGCGTTGCGGAAGCCACACTGGTCCGAGGTTTGTTCCCGTAACGCTGAAATATTTCTAAGCCGGCCGCTGTACCACAACCGTTAGAAGCCCTACTCT
>JAUTXJ010000155.1 GCA_030838075.1 Acidobacteriaceae bacterium | reverse complement strand
AATAATATGGAGTTCCCTTAATCGGGTATGCCACCGTTGTTAAGAAAATGTCAGGGTCACTTCGCTTGACATGCTCGATAGTCGCTTCGATATCTTCCAGCTCTTCACCTTCGTAGCCCCACATCAGAAACATTCCAACCTGAATGCCGCGAGATTTGCACAGATCGACTGCGGATTGTACTTGCTTCACGGTGACACCGCGTTCCATAGCGTCGAGAATCTTCTGCGAGCCACTCTCTGATCCGATCCAGACACGAAAACATCCCAACTCCGCCAGGAGGTCGCCAATCTCGGCATTGATACGGTCTCCGCGAGAGATACATTCAAAGGGAATTCTGAGCCCGCGCCTGCGCATCTCCGCGGCATACGCGCGCAGCCATCCGTGATGGATGGTGAAAACGTCGTCGGCGATCCACACCATGTCCGGTTGATAAGTGTTGAGCAGCCATTCGACTTCATCCACGACGCCGACAGGTTTACGCCGGCGGTGGGTTTTGCCGAATACCTGGTGACTGCACCACCGACAGTGGTAAGGACAACCGCGCGCGGTAATGAACGAGAGTGATCCCTTTCCATGCGCCGTGCGCCAGGTTTGCACGTAGCGCTGAACGTCCACCGCATCACGCGCCGGCCATGGCTGCGCGTCGATATCGGCAATTTGAGTCCGCGGGGCCGTCTGATAGACCCGCCCGGCCTCGTCCAAAAAAGCAATTCCAGAAATAGCTGCCAAACCGGAGTGATCTTTCGAGCGCAGGACCGGAAGGAGATTTTCCATCGTAATTTCGCCTTCGCCCAAAACTACGATATCTGCGCCAGCCTCAAGATATTCGCGGATGTACGCGCCCGGTTCGGGCCCGCCGACCACCGTCGTCCAGCTCGCTGCGCGTGCAATCTTGACAATTTCTACCACGTTCTTGCGGGTCATCAAGTTCGCATAGATCCCCAACACTGACGGTTTCTCGGTCTGCAGGTGCAAGCGAAGGGCGTCAAAGCTGGAAAATGTTGTGTCGAAGACGTCGACGTCAAACCCTTTATTTCGCAGATGAGAACAAATGTAGAGAATGCCGAGCGGAACGTACGGTTTCAGAATCTTGAGCTCTTTGGGGTCCTCGTACAGGAAGTAACCGTGAGTGAGTAGTAGGTCACTCATTGATTTCTCCAGCGCCGGTAACTGTCGTCTGTAGCGACACAAAGTGAGAGCTGACTGAACACTTCGTACTTCGGGATCCAGCCTTTACTTTAGGGAGCTGAGTCGCGTCTTCATTCTGACTTACCGCTTCGAGAGACTCGACAGATCTCCAGAGTTCGCGAAGCACGTTCGTATCGGCATTCGTTGGTATCTTAGTTTTCCAGCTCACAACCTCGGCATGTAATGCATCACGAATCGCTCGATAGAACCTGTCGGTGTACGTTCCCTTGAACATGACACACAGGTCTTCGCTATCCGCCCAGTTCTGTTTGGCTCCCAGCTGTTCTCGAACCCGCGCATAAAATCTTGTGTTCGGAAGTGGGTAAGCAAAGGACACACCTATGTCATCCGGCTTGGTTTTCCGGACCAGCGCGATAGTTTTTTGGATGTCCTCCCAAGACTCGCCTGGATAACCCAATTGAAGAAAGTAACACCCACGAATCCCTTCCGATCTGAGGTGTTCTCTCGCGCTGATGACCTCTTCAACAAGCAATCCTTTGTCCATGGCGTCGAGGATTTTTTGAGAGCCGGATTCGACCCCCATCCAAACTTCCGTGCAACCCGCCCGCTTCAGAGCGCTGGCGGAGTCGCGCGTGAGCAAATCTGCTCTTGCCTGGATTTTGAACGGGACGATACATCCACTGGTTTCTACGGCTCGGGCTAACTCTTCGAGCCAGTGTCGATTCAATCCAAAGATGTCATCTGCAAACCATAAATGCTCGGCGCCATACTCTTCAATTAAGAGCCGCATTTCGCTGGCAACATCCTCGGCGGGGCGCAGTTGGTAGCTATCGCCGAAGATCGGCTTCGCACACCAGTTGCACCGAAACGGGCAGCCCCGGCTCGCCACTAAATTTAGCGAAAATGTGCCATGAGCATCCTTCCATGTTTTACGATAAGTAGACATGTCGATCAAATCGCGCGCCGGCAGAGGCAACACGGAGGTCCCTCGGGAAATCATCCTCGGGCTCCTTTGCAGAGACTCTAAAGATCCTCCCCGGCGCAAGCAATTCACACCTGGAATATTCGCTACAGATTGACCGGATAAGAGCGCGTTCACGGCCTCCAGCAATGAGTATTCGGCTTCTCCCCGAAGCACGCATTCCGCGCCGCGTTCCAAAAACTCTCTCGCATGATCGGTCGCATCTGAGCCGTGAACGATAACTTGTGCATTGTGCTGGTGCGCAATGTTGATCATTTGCCATGCCAGTTCGCGCATTCTTGTAAGGCACATCTTGGTCAAAAAATTGAAGTCGTCCTCGTAGATGGCAACGATCTTCGGCTTATGCAAGCGAAGTGCGCGCCGCAACCCTTCCTCGGGCTGTTCCAACATACTGTCAAACAGCACTACCGAGATCCCATTTGCGCGCAAATAGCCCGCAGCATATAGAGTCCCCAATGGCGGATAAGGCTCCATTTTCTGCGCCTGTTTTCGGTCGTAGGGCAGATGATAGGAGTGAGTCAAAAGGACATCAGTCACTCGCGCCCTCCAGCACTAATGAAGTTGTGCAGCACGAAGATCAACATGCTCCCGCCCCTTCCGGTTTTAACGGCTGACCGGTAACGAGCGATCTGCGTGTGACAATCTTTTCTAACCTGCGACCTACCCATAATTCCCATGGGAAGAAATATTTGTTGGTCTTAAGTCTCCATCGTAGCGGCGCGCCGAGAGCACGTCGCAACCCGGTCCGCAGCCGCGGATGATCCTTGGTTACTTTTCGCAGTTGGTTGTTGAGCAGGAAGAATTGCAGCATTTGCCACAACTTCTTTAGTTCTTCACCTTGTAACCACGGCAGAGTGTTTCGGCCAAGGGGAAGTTCCGCCCACTCTTCCAGCGACCGCGGTTCTTGCAGTCCCAGCTCGCGCAGTTGCGGCCATATAGGAATCCCCGGGTAAGGAGTGAATATATTGGGGGAAAAACTAACGTTCCAGAATTGCCGCGCGATATCGCTCATCGTTCTGAGCGTCTCTATCCGGTCGGCGTGAGTCTCGCCTGGATAACCAAAAATGAGATTGAAGGTGACATGGATCCCGCCGATGGCCGCCTTGCGGGCGGTCTCATACATTTCATCCACGCGTTGGTGACGCTTGTTCATCAACTTCAATACGCTGCTGGATGTGGATTCGGTACCAAAGCCCATGTGCGACACACCGCTGGCACCGAGAAGCCGCACGTCTTCGTCGCTCATCCTGCACAGAAAGTCCGTTGAGGCCTGAAAGGTCCATGCAAATTTAATTTTAGAATCTAAAAATCCCTGCGCGATATCCCGAGCCCTGCGCCAATCCACGGGAAGGTTGGAATCCAACATGGCAACTTCTGTGATGCGATACTTCGCTACCAGTTCGGTCACTTCATCGATCACGCGTTTTGGCTCAAGCGCATTAAATCGTCGCTTGTAAAACACCATGTCCGTGCAGTAATTGCATGCGTATGGGCATCCCACGCTGGTCGCGTAGGCAAGTTTGCGCTCACCAGAAACGCGCTCGTAAGCGTCGAAATCTGCCATTTCGAAAGCCGGCGTAGGTAAATCGTCCAGAAGAGCGACACGGCGTTCAGGAGAGTGTTGCGGAAGACCAAACTGCTTGGAGGAAACGCCGTGAACACCATGGAAAGATTTCTTGGCAGCGAGATTTTCAGCGATTTCCAACAGAGTAAGTTCGCCCTGTCCACGCACAATGGCGTCGATGTAATTTTCCTGCAGGGTCTGGCCGGGAAGCAGGCTAGGGTGCCAGCCACCAAAAATCACCGGCAGAGCGGGCATTTCTTTTCTTACCGCTTTGGCCATGCGCACCGCCCCGACAATCATGGGGCCGGTTAGCACGGAAATTCCCAGGCACAGCGCGTCGCTTATTTCGCGAAGGACGGTCTTCATCCACTGTGGATCAATAGCGGCATCGACGATTACCACCTCAAAGCCCCCGTTCCGCAGCGGAGCGGCCAGGCTCAACAAACAAAGTGGCGCCCCGAGCGGCGGGCCATCGTACGGAGGGTAAAAAAGTACGACCTTGCGCGTCATCAGCAGGCCGCCTCTCCGGCCGCCGGCTCAAGGCGTTTCGCGTCGACAGCAGGCTTGAATGTTAAGGATTTTCGCTTTAGTTTGTCGTTGACCCACAGTTCAACGGGAAGCTTATAGACGTCGTGATCGAGCCTCCAACGCGCCGGAAAGGAAAGCATCTTCTGCGCTATGCGCGTCGAGCGTTTGCGGGTGTCCGCCGCGATCGGTATGCGATCAAAGGCAATTCGCAGATAGTCACGCATTACCTGCAACCGGCGATGTTCGCGGCCATTCAACCAGGGAAGCACGGTGTAGCGCGGGAAGAAATCCGCCCAACCCTCAAGCGAATTAGGAACTTGGATGCCAAGTTCCTGTACCTTTTCCATGATTGGAGAGCCGGGATAAGGAGTGAAAATGTTGGTCCAGAATTCGGCGCCGGGAAATCTTCGACAGACGTCCATCATGAAATCGACAGTTTCGCGGCGCTCTTTCCTGCCCTCTCCGGGATAGGCAAATATGATGTTGAACGAAGGGCGGATACCCGCATCCAGGCAGCGAGACGCACTTTCGTAAATAGAATCGAAATCCTGAAAAGTCTTGTTCATCAGCTTCAGTATCTTTTCTGAACCTGAATCGACACCTTGACAAATCTGATGCAGCCCGCTGCGACGCAAGAGTTTTAGATCTTCACGAGTTAAACGGGCGGTGAGATTTGTCGTTGCCTGGATACTCCATTTGAAGTCTGCTCCGGCACTCACCAGACCTTCGGCGATATGACGCGCGCGATCCAGATCCACCAGAAAATTGTCATCGACGACCCACAGCATCTCCAGGTTGTAGCGCGTTGTAAGGTCTACGGTTTCCTCAACGAACTGTTCGGCGGAAAGCGCATTCCATTTTCGCCCGTACACTCCCGCGTTGGTGCAGTAAGAGCAATTAAAAGGGCAGGCCAGGCTGGAGGTATACATGGCCCACCGGCGCCCGCAACTCCGCTCGTACGCATCAAAGTCCGCGAGGTGATACGCCTTCGGAGGCATATCTGCGAGCGGTTTGAGCGGCCGCTCGGTGGTGAAATGCAATTTGTCGTCGCGCTTAAATCCGATGCCCGGCACCAGATCAAGCGGCGTACGCGCTTCCAGATGTTGCACCAACTCAAGAAGGCTTTCCTCACCTTGCCCACGGACCACGTAATCGATGTAAGGAGCTTCCAGAGTCTGCTTCGGAAGAAGCGAAGGATGCCAACCTCCGAGGATAATCGGGAAATCGGATTTCCAGGCTTTCACTGCCCGAGCAATTTCGACGGTCTCGCGAATCATCGGACCAGTCACCAGAGAGATTCCCAGGCAAATCGCGTCCTTCACCTCTTCCAGAACGCGTTTTTTAAAATCTGGCGTAATCGTGGAGTCTATAAGCCGCACCGAAAAGCCGGCCCGCAGCAGCGGCGTTGCAACCGCGAGAATTCCCAGGGGCGCAGTGGCTTCGGTGCTGGCAAAGGAAGGAAAAAAGAAAACTACTTTTTTAGACATCGCTCATGTATCGCCCGAAATGCTTAGAAAACGTTACGTCAGGGTACGGCCCCATTTGTCAATACGATGTCAAACAACTGTCATTTCCTCTTCGCAGGCAATCTATTCAGCTTGATTTCGGGTTAGAGTGATCAACATCGTGAGCTTGAGCTTCACATTTAATTCCCAGACACTTCCCTTGCGCACCGATTTTTATGTCGCGGGAGTCCAATGCCACCTTTCCACGAACTCGGCTGAGATTCTTCAGTCAGTGTCACGATGGCAAACACCAAACGGCGACAATTCCAGTTCATTTGAAATGGAAATTATTGTTGACTGCAGGTTAGAGGCGGCCGTAGAGCGGCCGGCATATTTTCGCGGCAATGGACATCTCGTGTTTGGATTCTTACCGCCGGGGAGTTTTATTAGTTACGATTTGCGCCGAAAATATGTACGGGCGGTGCTTTCCACCAAGGCGGCACGCGACGATTCTTTCTGGAGATCCCTGCTCATCCCCATCACCATTGGCATTCTCGGAACCACTGTGGGGGTCGTTCCGATGCACTGCGCGTGCTTGGAGAAAAATGGTAATGGCCTACTTATATCCGGCGACTCCGGCGTCGGCAAATCGACTCTCACGGCTGCGTTGACGCAGCGAGGCTTTGCATTCATTTCTGACGACTGGACTTATTTTTCCAATGAACAATCCGCGCTA
>JAUTXJ010000200.1 GCA_030838075.1 Acidobacteriaceae bacterium | reverse complement strand
TTGTCCGGGCACAAGCCTAACCAAGAAGCGAAATGCTTTTCTGTCTTCCAGCGACTCATGTCTACGCCCACTTCGGAGACTATGGTTTGCGCATTCTGCACATCAATGCCATCGATTCGCGTAAGGTCCACACCCGTGACGCGGTATAACTGTCCGCGAAGGTCAAAACCAGATTGATGCCCACGTGCGTCTTTGCCTCGGCGCGGTTCCGGAGCGGGTTCGCTGATCGGGTCGATTCTGGGTTCCATGCTTCTTAGTTGCCCGTCAATGCGTTCATCGCATGTTTGAATCTTCTGCTGATAGGTCTGGTATAGATCCAGACTTTGCTCGAGAACGAATAACAACTCCCGCCGCCATGTTCCTTCCAGGCTGCGAGCAATTTCTTGGCGACTGGCGCGAATTCGGCTGTGCTTGTTCATCGCCAGCTTATAGGGGTCCCGCTCCCCCCGCACGATGTCGCACAGAATGGCCAAGCCAGTAGCGCCGCTGATATCGCTAATTACGTTGGCCAGTTGGATGTTCATCTCGGTCAGGGCCTTTTGCATATGCTGGATACAAGTCGCAGCTGCCGCCACCAGATTTTCCCGTTGTCGTAGGTAGCCGCGAAGCGTGCGGATTTCCTCGGTTGGGCGGAAAGAGTTATTCAGCAGGCCAAAGGTGTGCAGCTTCTGCAACCATTGGCATTCCTGTACATCCGTCTTGCGCCCCGGCAGTGTTTTGGTGTGGCGTGCGTTCGCCACGTTCACTTCCAATCCGTGGCTCTCCAATACGTCGTAGAGCGCCATCCAATAGACTGCCGTCGACTGCATGACGACTGTCTTGATGCGACAGTCCTTCAACCAGCGCGCCATCCGATGGAGGTCTGCCGTGAAACTGCCGAATTTTCGCACCGGTTCTGCATCTCGGTCCGGCGGTACCGCCACGTAGTGTTCTGCACTTCCTACGTCAATCCCCGCCGCATGCAGATTCAGCGGTGGAAGCCCTACGGTTGCATCTGCTTTCGCTCCATTCTTTCGCTTGCCAGCTTGCTTTGCCATATCGTCGATCTCCCAAAAGTAAAGTTCGACGGACTCGGCCCGGTTGCGAATCGGTTTTATGAAACTCTCCAACGGGGTCGAGCCAACTGGCCGAAGCCAGCCGGTTGCCACCAAATCACTGATCGCCAGAAACCGGAGCCATACTCGGAAACGGGCACCTGCGGGCGCCATATAAGCCTCGGCCTTAACTGTCGAGTCGCGTCGGCGTCAGCATCTCACTCTGCAACAGTTTCTGGCACCACTTACAGCATCCCGCTGTCACCTGCTCGGAAGTAAGCTGCGGAAAATGGACTGCACCCTTGAAATGAGACAGCCAGGATGGGCACACTTTGCAGGGAAAGGGCTGCGAAGTGAAGCGAAAGCGATACTCACGGAAGTTCCAGCGGATGGCTGTTGAACGTCTAAGAACCTGTGATGCTGTCAACGAGTTGGCGCAAGAGCTCGGGGTGACCCGGCGAGGCCTGTACAAGTGGCGCGTTAAACTCAAGACCATCGAGCCGGGAGAACATGCCTCGCGGCCCAGCACGCACACGTCGTCCTACCGTAAGCAAATCCACCAGTTGAAGCGAATGCTCGCCGAGAAGGCGATGGAGGTGAATTTTTTCAAAGGTGCCTTGCAAAAAGTCGAGTCTCGACGCCAGAAGAAAACGGAACTGGCGAGATGGCATCTACGACCAAATCCGAGAAGTGATGTCATTGCAAGGCAGCCGATGCATCGAGCGTATGTGTGAACTGGCGCGAGTCAGCTGGGCCAGCTTCTATCGGTCTTTCCAGGAGCAACAGCCGGTCGAAGAGGAGATGGAAGTGCGGTCGGCGATTCAGCAGATTGCTGTCGAGTATCGTCGGCGCTACGGTTATCGGCGTATTTCAGCAGAATTGCGCAGCACAAAGCTAGACGGACCAATCAGATAGCATTCCTACCGCTGCCTTGGGCGCAGGAGGCCCCCGGTTCGAATCCGGGCGCCCCGACCACTAATTGCAAACCCTGGGTTATACTCGACGAAGTTCCAAAGGCCGACGCTGGAGGAAAAAGTATGTTTCACTTGATCTGGTATCTTCTTATTGGATTAATTGCGGGCGTAATCGCGAAGTCAGTGATGCACGTACATATAGCTATCTTCTGGACGATTGTGCTCGGCATTATCGGATCGATAATCGGCGGCGGCATCAGCCACATGTTTTCGCGCGCGACGAATGAACGATATCATCCCGCTGGCCTCATTCTCTCCACTCTGGGCGCCATCCTGGTTCTCTTCATTTGCTATAAGCTGCGTATTCATTTTCCTCAGGTCTAGCCTCGTACGCGATATGAGTTTTGTCTTTTGTCAGCGTATCGGCTACGCCATGCGGTTCATTCTCGAGACATTCACCCCCGGCCATTTTTAGTTCCTCATTTTTAACTAAGTTCACGGCTCTTCGGCGTATCCACTGTCGCATTAATTGCTCGAACCCCTCCTAGGCTTCGCCCTCCTGGAATTGTCGGCGCGTGGTGTCAGGCAAACACAGAGTTTATTCTTTGAATTGTAACTACTTACTAATGTAATATCATATAGGTAATACCGGTGACCACATCAGTTGAAGTCGTTACCGAATTCTTACCGGCACCGGGGCTGTTCAGCTTGAGGAAAACCATATGAATTGGATTTTCAAATCGGTTTCAGTCGGAGCGATGATGGGCTCCTTGGCGGCGCCATTATATCGGGCGCAAAATCCGACCATCGGAGTAGTTCTCGATGTGGATTCAGCCCACGTAAGCAATCGTCTCTTGGCAAGCGGCACCTCGCTCTATAGCGCCGATGTAGTCAAGACTGAGTCACAGGGCCACGTTCAATTGCGGGTTCGCCAGACACGACTCCAACTTGCAGGTCAGTCCGAGGCTGCCTTTTTTCCTGGAGCGAACGGGGCTGTTACGGAGTTGCGGCAAGGAACAATGGTCGTCGCTCTTAATACTGCGTCCGAGAGTTTCGAAGTATTTGTGTCCGACGTTCGCATTATTCCGAAGAACGAGCGGCCGGTGCTGGCGGAGGTCACCATGAAGGCACCTTGTGATTTCCAAATCAAAGTCATGCATGGATACCTGGAAGCGGCTGTGGCGAAGGAAACAAAAACGCTTGACCAGGGGCACACCTACGATGTCGCCCCGGAATTCTACATTAATGACACACGCAACCCGGCAATCTCACCGGATGCGCCCGAATACCATCCCGGGCATCAGCACAATACATGCGGGCCGGTTGCGAAATCGGGCGGACAACCTCGCTTCCCGAGGAAAAAACGCTTCGCGGAAGTGGTTGTCACTGCCGCTATCGGCGTGGGTACGATCCTGGTTCTTCGGGAGGCCTTGGAAAGCCCCCGACAGACCTTAGCTGATTCGTGACGTAATCGTTATGTTCTTATCCTTTTTCGCTTCCGGCCGACTACGGTTGATGTGCTCCTTGAGGTCGATATTCCACTGCGATACGCATACGGTCAGTCGCGAACTCAACTGGCCCTGTGTAGGAGGCGTGGATGGAGTTCCTTACGTCATTCTCGCTTTCTTCAACATCTGGTGCGATGTGGCTTAGCAACAGATGTCCTACACCGCTCTCCCTTGCCGCCGCGCCGATTTTCTTTGGCGGGGTATGCAGTTCGTACAGTTGACTTGGCGAATTTGGCGGGTCGAGAACCGCACAATTGAAAATTAGTAAGTCCGCACTCTTGGCCAGTCGAACGAGATTTGCTACCGCCGAAGCATCCATGTCACCCGAAAACACAACCGATTTCCCTTTGTACGTGATGCGATAAGCTACCGAAGGACAGTCGCCATGATGCGTCGCAATTTCGTCAACAACCAAACCGTTCTCGTCCACAATTTTTGTAATGCCAGTATTCAGGTTGATCGCCAAATCGCGAACCTCAAAGGTTTCCCTCACACCAAACGTTTTCTGGTACCCGAACAATCCGTTATCGCCAACCAGCAAATCGACAAATCGCGAGGTTTTGGGGAACAGCCCAGCGCCATCCGGACCAAACACCCGATACTTTACCGGTCCATCGCTGGTGAGCGCGCGGGCGTTAAAAAACGTTGCCAAATCGCCACTGTGGTCGATGTGTAGATGGGTCAACAAAACTATATCCACTCGCCGGAGATCAATATTCAATTCTCCGATGCGCACGAATGCGCCAGGTCCGGCATCCAGCAAAATCCGAGGCGTTCCGTCGACCAGCACGATGTAACTCGATCCGGCTCTGCCAAACGCTCGCGGCCCGCCAGAACCGAGCCCCTGAACTTCCAGGCTCGGTTTTACGTCCGACGCCTTCGCCCGTGGCGCCATGGCAGCCGCGACCGTCAGGCAAGAAATCAGCAGCGCTTTCATTTTCAATTTGCCTGCCTCACAACATCAATCGCCAAATCTTTCTGCTGCGCGGGCCTTTAGCTTTTCGGCCTCTTCTTCTCGATTCTTCGGCGGGGCATTGGTTTCAAGCGAGCGGAGAAGGCGCGCCGAAGCACGCGTGACTTCCTCGATGGCAGCCACGAAACTGGCCTCGTTAGCCTTCGACGGCTTATTGAAGCCGCTGATTTTTCTTACGAACTGAAGCGAAGCATTCCGGATCTCTTCGTCCGTAACAGGCGGATCAAAGTTAAAAAGGTTTTTGATATTCCTGCACATGGCGAACCGACCTCCTTTTAGAGCTTGAGGAATTCTCGTGACACGCTTGCTACATGACGGGCAACGCCACGAGCGTCCCCGAGACTGAGCGCGATAGAAGATTCTAGCGTGTCTTACGCTTCAGTTCAGCAGCCCGAAACACCGACATGGAACGCCACCTGACTTCCCCTTGGAAGTTTGAGGGTCGGGTTTTCGCTGTATCGACCACTAACATTTGTGGTGCTTAACTATGGCGTGCTGCCCGGATCTTTTTCGAAGTTTCGCGACTGAAAATTTCAGCAGCAAGACGGCCCGGAATCAAGCCAGGCACCTATTTTTGAACAAAATTACGGAGTAGCTTCACGCTGAGGCCCGCGGCTAACATTTTGGCACCCTTGTGGAAACGTAAGCCAGGAGAATTCATGAATAAGAAAAAGACTCCAAAAAATGCGCTTGCCGATCCAACCCGCCTGCAGTCGCATGATGAAGATGACAAGGAGACTATTCAAGTCATCATTGAGACGCCCAAAGGCAGTCGTAATAAGTTTGCCTTCGACGACGAACAGAAAGTCTTTGAACTGAAAAAGGTTCTGCCTGCTGGCATGACCTTCCCTCATGACTTCGGATTCATCCCCTCAACCAAAGCGGAAGACGGCGATCCCGTCGATGTGTTGGTATTGATGGACGAACCTGCGTACCCAGGATGCCTAATAAAATGCCGGCCAGTAGGGATCATCGAGGGCGAGCAAGGCAAAAACAAAAAAGACACTGAGCGCAATGACCGCGTCGTGGCAATCGAATTGATGAACCATACTTACGCTCACGTGAAACATATTGATGACCTGGGAAAGACCTTCGTTAAAGAACTCGAAGAATTTTTTATCAACTACCATGAACTATCCGGCAAACAGTATCGCGTCCTGGACGTCCGCGGTCCGGGAGAGGCTCGACGCCGCATCAAGGATGGCATGCGCGCGGTAAAGAAAAAGTAGCGCCGCCCGTCATGAATCGGCCAGTGCGCAAGAATGAGGACTTGCACGGCAATGCCCCTGATTCCTGCCCAGTCGTGCTGCTTTTGGTGGATGTGCTGAATGACGTCGATTTTCCCGGCAACCCTCAGCTACTGAA
>JAUTXJ010000136.1 GCA_030838075.1 Acidobacteriaceae bacterium | reverse complement strand
CGAAGACAACTATCTGCGCATCGAACGCGCCTATGGCTCGTTCAGCCGGAGCTTCTCGTTGGCGAACTCCGTGAAAACGGATGCAATCAAGGCCGATTATCAGAATGGCGTGCTGACACTGAGCCTCCCGAAACGCGAGGAAGCGAAGCCGAAGCAGATCAAGGTGACGGTAGGAACGCACGCTGTGGGAACGCACGCAATGGCAGCGGGAGTTGGCGGTCGCTAAGAGAGCTAAACAAAGACGAAGCATTTGGGCGGGTGGCCGAAACTAGAAGCCACCCGCCTTTATTTTTGGACTGCACGATGAACTTCCGCAGTGATACTTTTCCCGCTGGCAAAAACGCCCAGAGTCCACACGACTGATCACAGTTAAACTGTTTTTCTTGAGTCCTTAATCTTGCTTGGCTGGGGCGGGCGCAAGCGCGGCCTTCGCGGCTTCGTTTTGGGGCTCTGGCGGCAATTCGTCGCGGAGTTCGATGGAGAGCCAGTCTCCGGCGTAGTCCTTGCTGACGGCGGGGCGAAAACGGACCACCGCGTGCATTCCTTCCACGTGATGGCACAGACCGAAGTGGTCGCTGCCATACCAGAGGGTGTCGGAATAGCCGATCATCTGCCGGCCTTTGCTTTTGAATCGCAGGACGTCGTCGCCGCGCTGGAGAGTAATTTCGTTTTTGCCTTTCTCATCGCACGACACGGACTGTAATTTCCCTTCGGCGGCTTGCGATTGTTCGTCAACTTCCTCGATCACCACGGCGTCCGCGGGCCTGCTCTCGACTGGAACGCGGTTCCACAGAGCTACGGCTTCGTTATGATCGGGACCGTGCCAGCGCTCCGCGACATATCGTGCAGTTTCGGCGGCATCTTTTTCGCGTTTCATGCGTAGCAACATTTCGCCGCTCAACAAATGATAGCCGGCACGGGAAGGTTCCAGTTGCTCCGCTTTGCGGGCCTGCACCAGGGCTTTGGTGCCTTGCCCATCGGCAATGAACAACATGGCCATTTGCACATAGGCGGGAGCGAATTGCGGGTTGATTTGCTTTATCTGCTCCAACTCTGCACGCAAGGCCTCGCGCTGTTCGGGTATTTCGCGTTTGAAGGCCATCATGACCTTGAAATATTGCGAAAGGTAAAGCGTCTTATCCAACTCACAAGCGCGCGAAAATTCGCGCAGGGCGTCTTCGTCTTTGCCTTCCCGGAAATAAATAAAAGCTTTCTCCTCGTGAGCGGCGCCGAGTGCGGGGTCGTCCTGGAGGGCCCGGTCTACCAGGCCGGTGGCCTCCGGGCCATCGTGTTCCCACAATCGATAACCGGCAATTTCTGCATCTGATTCCGGGCTGGACAATTTACGAGAGGAGAAGTCTTTGGCCTGCACGGGGTTGGGATTTTCAATACCGTAAGCGCGAAACGCGAAGGCCTGGACGTATTGTCGCAGGCCAGAATCGACATTTTTCAAATCTCCGAATACCTCGCGAAAGGCTTTCAGCTGCTGGTCTCCGGCTTGTAAGCGGGCATAAAAACGGCTCAGCTTTTTGCCGAGCTCCATGTCCGCTCCGAAGACCAGGTAATGCACGAGGGCCCAGGATTCGACATAAAAGGTGGAGATTTGATTTTCATCTCCGCGGAAATACGACCAGGGATTCACCACCAATAGCGTTTCGAGCGGGATCATGGCGCGGTTTTTCAACATGCTTACGCGCGCGCTCGGGGCGCCGATATAGGATTTTTTGCCCTCAAATCTGGTGCTGCCGTAAAAATCGGCCAAGCCTTCGTCCAGCCAGGTAGGCAGCCAGCGAACATTACTGTGCAGCAAGGTGTGTACATATTCGTGATAGACAACGTTGTAGGCGCCGGGCACGTCCTGATCGAGGCGCACAATCGCGAATTGTTTCTCCCAGCCATGTTGGAAAAGGCCGGCGGGCAAAGGGCCTTTATGGTTTTTCCACATCGCGGGAGCCAGGGCTTTCATATCGCTTTCCGTTTGCACCGCGAAGATCAGCAGCGGCGCTCCGGTGGTGAGGCGCATTTTAGGAAATTCCATGGCGAAGACGGCCCGCATCTGCTCGAATTCGAGCGCGATTCTACGGGCCTCATGTTCATTGCCGTTGGTAAGAACGCGGAAATTGGGGCTGCGAACTTCGGTGAAGGGTTTGTCGGCGGCGGGAGAGGACCGTGCGAACAATAAAGCTACGGCGGACACCAGCGCGATGAATTTAATACGGTGGTAGAACAACAAGGTCATGCGGAGGCATTCCTCGCTGACAATCTAACACTTTACCGTTGGGTTAGTTATTGGCCGCGCCCGACTATACACCTGGGCGGCAGGTTTTCAAGCGCGGGTGAATTCGCGTAGGGCGGTGAGGAGGCGGTCTACTTCTTCGGCGGTGTTGTAGTGGACCAGGCCGATGCGGAGGAGGCCGCCGGTAGCTTGCACGCCGAGGCGCTCGGTTAAATTGAGGGCATAAAAATTTCCGTCCCAGGTGAAGATGCCGCGCTCGCCGAGGAAAGTGGCGGTGTCAGTGGGGGTGTGGTTGTCGAGGCGGATGGAGACGGTGGAACAGCGCTGATCAAATTTTGCGGGATCGGTGATGCCGAAGATGCGAAGGCCGTCGATCTGCTGCAAGCCTTGCAGCAATTTCGCGAGCAGCGTCATTTCATGTTGGTGCGTAACACGGTAGGCGGCTAGTAGCGCGCTGCGGCGGTCCTGGGCCGCGGGATCGTGGCGCTTCCCTAGGGTTGCGAGGTATTCCACGGCAGCGGCGATTCCGGCGATTAATTCCTGGACTTGCGTGCCGGTTTCCCAGCGGTCGGGGAGGGCGTCGGGCGCGGGGCGAACTTTGTACGGGGCAAAGCGCATTAAAAGCTCGTGCTTTCCGTAGAGCGCACCCATATGCGGGCCAAAAAATTTGTATGGGGAGCACGCGAGAAAATCGCAATCGAGGGCTTGCACGTCGATTGCGCCGTGGGGGGCGTAATGGACGGCGTCGACAAATATTAGCGCGCCGACGGAATGAGCGAGTTTGGTAATTTCTGCGACGGGATTGATCGCGCCGACTGCGTTGGAAGCGTAGCCTACCGCGACGAGCTTGGTTTTTTTGTTGAGCTTGCGCTTTAAGTCGTCCATGTCCAGGGTGCAGTCGGATTCGCGAATATCTACCTGGCGAACATGTACGCCTTTTTCTTCGAGGGCGCGCCACGGCGCCACGTTGGCGTCATGATCCAGCGTGGTGACGACGATTTCGTCTCCGGCGTCCAGTTCGCGGCCGATGGCGCGGGCCAGTGCGAAGGTGATGGTGGTCATGTTCTGGCCGAAACTTACTTCATCGGGGGCGCAATTGAAAAAATCGGCCATGGCCTGGCGCGCGCCGCAAATCATTGCGTCGTTGCGGCGACTGGTGGCGAAGGCTCCGCAGGTGTTGGCGTTATCGTGGAGCAGATAATTCATTATCGCGTCGATGACTTGTTGGGGAACCTGCGTGCCTGCAGGACCGTCGAGAAAAGCGGCGGGTTGGCCGTTGACTTGAGTCTGCAGGGAAGGAAACTGCTGGCGGACCCAGGCGGTGTCCAGCGATTTGCTTCCCGTGGCGTGTGTAACCGATGAGCTCATGGTTTTCTCCGGTTGAGTAGTTTCTCACAAAGGAACGCGAGTAGTGACGAGCGGTGGGGCGTGGGGCCGAGCCACATTGGCCGTTGCGGGGCGCGCGCGACGTCGTGTTAGCATCGAAATGATTGTTCCTCACTCATGCCGCATTGGCGCCGGCTATCAACTCTGCGCCACGATTCACATAGAGGTGTATTTTGCCGGAAACTTTCTCGCCGACGGAGCGCACGCGGGTAGTGCGTGAACCGCATCGCGGGTCGTTTGACCGCGAGGCCATTTATAAAATTCTCGATGAAGGATTTGTGTGCCACGTGGGATTCACGATGGACGGGCAGCCGTATGTAATTCCCACGATGTTCGCGCGCGTGGGAGATGCAATTTATTTTCACGGGTCGGCGGCCAGCCGGATGTTGCGGGGATTGAGCGGCGGACTGGCGGTGTGCGTGACGGTGACGTTGATCGACGGGCTGGTGCTGGCGCGCTCGGTTTTTAATCATTCGATGAATTACAGGTCGGTGGTGGCGCTGGGTAAGGCAACGCTTGTTGGTGAGGCGGAAGAAAAACTCGCGGCCTTGCGAGCGTTTACGGAAAAGATTTTGCCGGGGCGGTGGGATGAGGCGCGGCAGCCCAATGAAAAAGAATTAAAAGCCACCAGCATCCTGCGGCTGGCGTTGAGTGAAGTTTCCGCGAAGATGCGGACTGGAGATGTGCAGGACGACGAAGAGGACTACGCGTTGCCGGTGTGGGCAGGGGTGCTGCCGATTCGGCTTGCTGCCAGCGAGCCGATTCGCGATGGACGCTGCGATGCGGGCCTCGCGGTTCCAGCGGCGGTTACTAATTTCGACCAGCGGTTGGGTGCGCGTTAACTGGCGATCGGGTTCATGCACGGTAGCTGAAGATAATTTTACGGCTGCACGGCGCGAACGAGATCTGCGACGAGTCCGTAACCGGTGGCGTCAATGCCGGGGTTGTGTTCCACGATCGACAGGCCAAAGACATCCATATCGAAACGAATCGCGGAGCTGGATCCTTCTAAATTCGCGAGTGGGTCGCCAGCCAATAGCAATTCCGGCGCAACGGCACATTCGACGCCCAAGCCGCGGCGTTCGGCGCGGCATACGAGTTTGTAGCGCATCCCGGCGTCACGCACGGAGCGAATTTTTTCCTCGCTTAATTCCCGAATGCCAGTGCGGCGCACGTGCTCAATTTTTACCGGCACGCCCATAAGCACGGTCGCCAACGCCACGACTTTGAACGCAGCATCCCAGCCATCAACGTCGGCGGAGGGATCGGTTTCCGCGATGCCCATGGCTTGCGCGCGCTTGATGGCTTCGTCGAAAGAGAGGCCTCTTTCAATTTCGGTGAGCACGACGTTGGTGGTGGAATTTAAAACTCCGTGGAAGCCTCGTAAATCCACCGCGGGCAAGCCCAGCGGAAACATGGAAAAAATGGGCACGCCATCCATGACGGTCGCTTCGTACAGAAAGCTTTTCTTTTTCTC
>JAUTXJ010000113.1 GCA_030838075.1 Acidobacteriaceae bacterium | reverse complement strand
GGCCATCAATTGGTTGCACAAATCAGTCAATGCAGGTCGGCCCCGCTCTCGCCTTCGAGACTACCCGAACTTTGACCCGTTGTGGGCCAATCCACGAGCTCAGGAATTTCTCCGGGAGAAATAACATCTTTTACAAGAAGGAGGAACAAAATGGCTACCCCAGCGCTCGGTCCAAGCAGTCGAGAGGTTATCGTCAAAATTGGACTGGCGGCAGATAAAATCACGGTTGATGAGAATTACTTCGAAGTCAGCAAAAGCCTAAACCAGGAAGTGAAGTGGGTTTGCGCTCAGGACCACAAACACGGCGAGGACGGCCCCTGTTTCACCGTGGACTTCGAGACAAACGGCTCGCCGTTCTACGAGTCCCAATTCAGCAGCGATGCTCCCGTCTCCGGCCTCGCGAAGCGCAGTGTCCTGGCGGGGCCCAAAGTATACAAGTACACCGTAAGGGTAAAAGGTAAGGATGACTTGGATCCCGGCGGCGGCGTCAAACCTTAAGAAATCGAGTGCCCCGCAACCTGTGGCGCTGAACAACCGTCGGTGTGTGCCTCGCCGAGATCCGGCACCGTTGTGCGGCCAACCGGCTTTTCTCGTTGTGCATGTTGACCATGTTCTTTCTAGCGCAGCGGGTATACCTCGCATTGCGGAATCGAAGAAACTCTAAAAACAAATATCGAAGCACGGTTCGAGACGCCGTCACTTGACCTGATTAACAGTGTGGTCTCAATGGGTCGACGCAACACTGACTCAAAGTTTACTCGCACGAGTTTGAAAGCCCTAAGGTCTTTCTCGGGCGTTGATTTAAGCGCCGCGCTACTTTATCCAGATCCGACTGGGTACAGTCGGAGAGGTCTGTTTTCTTCGGGAAGTATTGTCGTAACAGCCCATTGGTGTTTTCGTTCGAGCCGCGTTGCCAGGGACTCTGCGGATAGCAGAAGTAGTCCCAACCGCTCCCACTTTCTTCTCTGTCCTACCTCCGACGCCGCGAATGTCCCACTGCCTTGCGTAACCCAATTCAATTGCGTCGCCAGATCGCTCGCGCTTTGCTATCGCTCGTCCGCAGATTTCGCCAGACACTTTCGAATCGTCCGGTCCACCGCCCCCGGTGTCAGCGGCTTCACCGCGCTGACCGGCTCCGGCTCTTTCTCCAGAATCACGCTAGCCACACTCAACTGGCTCTTCCCTTCGAATGCTTTCTTCCCCAACGCCACTCCGGTGCGCTCTTTCCAATCCCTCCGCGATCTGCGCCCCATACTTCAACACCTGCTCCAGCGGCATCGGCCCCTTTGCCAGCCGATTCGCCAGCGTTTCTCCCTCCACGCACTCCATCACCAGATAGTCCATACCATCCTGGCTACCCACGTCATACAACGCGCAAATGTTTGGGTGATTCAATCCGGAAATGGTTCTCGCCTCCCGCTCGAACCGTTGCTTCCGCGTGGCGTCGGCGGACATCTCTTTCGGCAGAATCTTATCGCCACATCCCGCCCTAGCCGCGTGTCACGGGCGCGATACACTTCCCCCATGCCACCTGCGCCGAGCCTAGCGAGGATTTCATAGGGGCCAAGATGGGTACCAAGGAGGAGGGCCATAATTGGCCGCAATTATAACTCTAGGCAAACCCTTCAAGGTATCTTCGGTCGCTCAAGTCCGGATTAACGCTAGCATACCGTCCATTTGAATTGACTTCTACGGTTAGCGAATCGTTCCTGGTTAAATTCCTGGTTAAAGAAGTAGACACTGAATCGCAGGATTTATAGGTAATTGCTGCGGCTGGTGGCGGCGCTGCACCTGGTGAAACACGGCGGCCGTACGGATCAAAGTTGGAAGGACCAACAATTGGCGGTCGTTCAGCAGGCACAGAAAATTAAAAGATCAGTTATTAGGATGCCTGCGAGCCGATACATAAATTAGTGGAGGCAGCGAGCGGACAGCAGAGTTGCGTGGGGCGCTAAGTACTACGATCATAGTACTTTAGAATGGAACTACCAGAACCTCTGTAGATTTCGCGGCGGTACACCGTAAACTTTAGATTGTGTCTTGCCTCAAAACAGCAAGCACGGTATGGTGTGAAAGAACGAAGTTGAGCCCAATCGCGTCGAGGGTTAACTCACAATACGGGAGAGACTATGACAAGAAATATCCTAACTGGAGCTTTGATGTTGGCGCTTTGCAGCGTCTTCTCCAGCGCCGTCAAGGCAGACAATATACACCTTTGCGATGTCAGCACTGGTTGCAGCGCGAGCAGTGCGATTCCAATCAGCGGAAGCACGACGACAGCGTTTCTTAGCGGAAATCCGACAAATGATTCGCTGTTTTTGGCCATTCTCAGTCCGGTGGCTGATCTTACGGGCAACTGGAACAGCAATGGAACAACCCTTTGGTCCGTGCTGGGTGTAACCGGTGGGTCAGAATTCCCAAATCTGAACAGCGCGATCAGCCAGGAATCGGGCGCGACTGGAATCGCGGCGATGAGCTTCAATGTTTCTGATCTTAGTATCGGAACATGGACCACCAATCCGCAAACCGTCACGCTCCCCGGCGAACCCGCTGGAACCATCTTCATGGCGTTTACAGAGAACTCCGACGGAAGCCTCGCTCTTGTGACCCCGTGGAGTTCCAGCTTGGCAACCACTACTCCGGTGGGCACACCCGAACCCTCCAGTATTATGCTGCTCAGCGCAGGCTTGTTCGGGCTTCTCGCTTTGAAGCGCGCCATCGCTTAAGAAATCGACACCTCTAAGTAGGCTCAACATTTCTCTCGCCTTGACTCC
>JAUTXJ010000104.1 GCA_030838075.1 Acidobacteriaceae bacterium | reverse complement strand
CTATTTATGCGAAACAGTTGAAAGAGTTGCAGAATGCGAAAAAGTAACTGATTCCGTTGTGGGTTAGGCTTCGCGGGTAAACCAAAATCCACTTGTCCGCAGCGTCAATCAGGACCTAAGAACCGTGTAACTACACAAAATCCCCGCTGGGAAGCAAGCTAGGAGGTGCCTCCAAGTTCTTGGTAAGTTCGCGTTACCATCCAATTGCCCGGCCAGCTTCCGTGACAGATTTCACTTCCGCGATCAGCGTTAATCAAGCACTAGCTCCGAATGCTCGCCAACTTGTGTCCGCGCTACCGTACTGTGCATCCCTTGCTGATTCCACCGATATCCGTGCCATTGCAACGATCCGCGATTATGATGACCGAACAGGTAGAATTCTCGAAGGTGAACATCCACTCTTTCCGCTGAGGATCATATTGTTCTTCATTGAGTTTTGACAGACTATCTCCGACCACGAATTTCTTGGAAAATCGTAGCAACTTAGCATTCGCCCGTTCAAACGCCTCTTCGCGGCTGAGAGGCCGCCCGTGACATCGGAATAGGTAGTCGTCAAGAAAATCGGCGAAAACTAAAGCGATGATCACAAGCGGAATTCGGATTTTGTTGCTCACTTCTTGCACGCGCCACATTGACCTATCATTAACCTTTCTATGAGCAGTGCGAAAAAGGCGGTCTTTTCGCAGTTTTGGCTCGCACGTCAGATAAGAATTATAGGGTGAGGGCAAGCTCGCCTGTCAGTGGACGTGAAGCCGCGAAATCGGAAAGTGGGGACAGCCACCACTTGGCAATCCACGGTCTTCCTACGGTGCGCCAAAGTTGATAGCCCACGCCGACCACCACCGCCGTGACCAAGAAGAGAACGAATAAAATTCTTTTTGAACTCTTCGGAAAGGGCCGGGCAAACTCGCTCGTCTTTGGGTTTTTTTGAGGAAGGTTCGTTCGACAGATCGATCGCTTAACGGACAAGGGGGAGCCAAGCTCAAATGGTACGTAGTGCGTGGCAGAGAGGGCGATTTGGCTTGCTGTTCTGTCACACCCGCGTTACATTCCACTCACGATTCGGATGTATACCAGCGCGTAACAGAGTATACGCAAGTATAAAATCCCGAATCCTAAGTGCAGGAAAAGCAACAACTACCCCCGTTTTATGCGGCTTTTTGAATGGAGCGGTTTTTAATCCCACCCTCCCCGCCGTAAACTGGTCAGAGTCTTTGACAAAACTTCGAGGAGCGCGAAGTGCGCTACCAGCTCACTTTACTTTTAGCCGATCCTTGAGTGGCCTTGCAATTGGGACGTTAGGGTGTTGCCGTCGAGTTCATTTTCCCAGCGGGCGATGACCAGCGTGGCGACGGCGTTGCCGATCATGTTGACCACCGCGCGGCACATGCTTAGAAAGCGATCCACGCCGAGAATTAGCGCCATGCCCGCTACAGGGATGGTAGGAATGACCATCATGGTCGCGACCAATGCGATAAAAGCGGCTCCTTGGACGCCGCTTGCGCCCTTGGAGGTGAGCAACGCGACGCCTAAAATCGTGAATTGCTGAAGCAGAGTTAGATGAGTGTTAGTAGCTTGGGCTACGAAGAGCGCCGCGAGGGTCATGTAGAGACTGGTGCCGTCGGCGTTGAAGGTGTAACCGGTAGGCACAACGAGACCGACGAGGGCTTGAGAGCATCCCAGCTTTTCGAGCTTGCTCATGAGACTTGGCAGGGCCGGTTCGGAAGAACTGGTCGCGAGCACCAGAAGAATTTCTTCACGAAGAAACCACAGAAAGCGCAGAATTCCAAAGCCCGAGAATCTGGCGATGGCGCCGAGGATTACGACGACGAAAAATATAGAGGTTAGATAAAGCGTCACGATCAGCTTGGCCAGCGGTCCCAGCGACGCCAGCCCGTACTTGCCAATCGTAAAAGCCATCGCGCCAAAAGCTCCAATGGGCGCGAACCGCATCAGGATAGCTACGATTCCAAAAACGGCTTGAGTGAGAGCGCCCAACATATCAACGAGAGGTTTGCAGCGCGGGCCGGCGATGGAAAGTGCGAAACCGAAGAGCAGCGACACTAGCAGGACTTGAAGAATGTCGCCCTTGGCGAAGGCGTCCACGACGGTGTTGGGAATGATATGAAAAAGGAAATCCGAAACGCTTTGCGCTTTAGCTTGTCCGGCATATTGCGCTATGGCACTGGAGTCGAGCGTCGCCGGATCGATATTGAAGGCGCTGCCGGGATGCACGAGATTTCCGACGATCAGGCCGATAAGCAGCGCGAGACTCGAGACGACTTCGAAATATAAGAGCGCCTTACCGCCGACCCGGCCGACTTTTTTCATGTCGTCCATTCCAGCGATGCCGGTGACCAGCGTGCAGAAAATCACCAAGGTGATGATCATGGTTATCAGGCGGATGAAGGCATCACCGAGTGGCTTCATGGCCACGGCGGTGGCGGGTCTCACGTAGCCGAGAATGATGGCAATGGCTACACCGGCAAGCACCTGGAACGAGAGGCTGGTGTAGAAGGGCTTCTTGCGCGGGGGCGAAGCCGCTTCTATTTCGTTTGCTGAAGGGCTGATCATGGTTTTGGGGGAATTAGCTCTTTTGAAGTGCAGGGCGGAGTTCGCGCACGTCGTGCAGCGTTTCCAGGGCGAGTAATTTGTTAATGAGCGCGGTCGTTTGGCCAGCGCCCAAAACTGGCGCGATTAGGTCGCGAGCTTTGTCTACGACTTCATCACGGGTCATGGGATTCTCAGCAGTGCCGCGCACGTCACGAACCCACTGCGTAAGCTGTGTGCCATCGTTAAAAGTTAATTCGACGATGGCTTCACGCTTGGGACGGCGTGCGTCAATACGCGGATCGGCGACTACTTCTACCTTAGCGCGCTGTTTCAGGACCACGGGATCCTTCATGCGTGCTTTATCATGCACAGTGGCGAAGGTGACCGTTTTATCGAGGAGCATTACTGCGACCATGTGTTCCAGACAAATGTCAGGAATATCGCGATTGCTGACAGTGTTGGCTTCGTCAGTCGCGATACGCACGGTAACCTTTTTAACGTCGTCGGCAGAAAATGAGCGCTGCTTGAAAAAGCCAGCAAGAGCATCGAGCGGCGCCTGAATCGGCGAACCGACGGTCCACTTCTTGATGTTGGTGCGGGTGATTTCATAGCGTTCGCCTAATTTGTCCACCAGCGCTGAAGGATCGGCTTTCACTGCGCCGTTTTCGCGTGGCGCGAATGCCTCGAAAAAATTATCGCTGCCGGAAAAAATATCTTCCACGCCGCTCCAGCCTGCGCGAATGAGATCTGCCGCCAATACCGCAACGGAGGCAGGTTTCCCGGCAAAGAGGAAGGCTTTTTCCATGTGCGCCGCGTCGCGAGACCACGCGCCTATTCCAGAAGTTTGTTGCGCGGTGTAGTCGAGCATCAAGCGCATCTGTGCTTCGTTCAAACCCGCAGCACAGCCGGCTGCGGCTCCGGCACAGAAACAGGCTGCGGTGCCGTGCGTACTGCGATGCGTGAGGGCTTGGTACGAAGGGCCGCCAAGGCTCATGGATACGCGCGTGCCAATGTCATATCCCAACGTAACGGCGCGCACGAACTGCGCACCACTGATCGCGTACTGTTCGCCCGCAGCAAAACCGGCCGGCACGGTTGACACTCCCGGGTGGGAGCGCGATGGCCCGTGCGAATCGTCGGTTTCATCGGAGTGGGCGAGGACGCCGTTGGCGAACGCTGCTTCAATAGGGCCGCAGACGATATTCGAGGCGACGACGGTAGCTACTGGTTTTCCGCCGTATGCGCGAGCGAACTCCAACGCTCCGCGACCCGGAACGAGGCCTGAACCCGAAATCATTGCGGCAAAGGTATCGAGAATATGTTGCGTGGCTTTCTCGCTGACTTCTTCTGGCAAGGGGCGTGTTGCGGCAGCGGCCATGTAGGCGCTGAGTTGCTGCGTAATTTCGCTGACCTTACTGGGCGTTTCATCCGCAAAGAGAAATTCGGCGGCTTTTGCAAAATTCGGCGACAACGCGATCGCGCTGGTAAAGCCAGCGAGACGGAGGATTTGCCGGCGGGTCATGGCCGCGCCATGTCTTGCTTCGATCAAGGATTCGAGTGAACGACTCATTTTTGTTGCTCCCATCGAAAGGTAGCGATTGAATTTATTGAAGGTCATTTAAGTTGAAGAAGGGGGCGAAGTTCGCGAATGTCGCGCACATTTTCGAGACCCATGATTTTGCCAATGAGCTCAGAAGATTTGCGTTCTCCCAGGACCGGTGTGACCAGGTCGCGAGATTTGGCTACAACTTCCTCACGAGTCATGGGATTTTCGGGGGTGCCGCGAACGTTGTCCACGCGCTGACGGAGTTGAGTGCCATCCTTAAGGGTGAGCTCCAGAATAGCGACTCGCAGGGGCATGAGGCGTTCGAGTTCGGCGTCAGGGATCAAAGTGATTTTTGCGCGCTCGCGCAATGTGGCGGGATCTTTCAATCGCGCCTCGTCATGGGCGGAGGCAAAGGTGACGGTTTTGTCCATGAGGGCGACGGCCAGCATGTGCTGGACACAGATGTCAGGAATTTCGCGATTGTTGACGATGGCAGCTTCGTCGGTGGCCAAGCTGATTTTGACTTGTTGCACCTGACTGGCGTCGAAGGGATTCTGCTTGCGGATAAGTTCAAGCGCATCCAGTGCAGCCTGGATAGGCGAACCGACTGGCCATTTCTTTATGTTGGTGCGGGTAACCTCGAAACGTTCGCCAAGTTTTTCGATCAGGCCGGACGGATCTGCTTTCGGATTGTAGGCCTGGAAGAAATTATCCTTGCCGGAAAAAATATCGTCGACGCCGGTCCAGCCTGATTTAACAATGAGGGCGGAAGTGACGCCACTGCGGGCATTCATGCCGCCGAAGAGAAACGCTTTTTGAATGTGATCAGGATCGCGGTTCCAGGCTCCGAGACCGGAAGATTGTTGGGCAGTGTACCCCAGCAACCAGCGCATTTCCTGAGCGTTCAGGCTGGACGCGCAAGCGGCGGCGGCGGCGGCGCCAAAGAGGGGCGAGATGCTGTGCGTGCTCCAGTGACTCTCTACTTCAAATTTTTGACCGCCAAGAGTCATGGTGACGCGAGTTCCAACGTCGTAACCTAAAGCCACAGCGCGCAAAAAATGCGTTCCGCTAATCTGAAATTGTTCCCCGGCGGCAAAGGCAGCAGGCACAACGGCGCAACCGGGGTGGGATTGAGATGGTGAGTGGGAATCGTCGGTCTCGTCGGCGTGTGCCAACATTCCATTGGTCAGCGCGGCTTCAATGGGTCCGCACGCGAGATTAGAAGCGACGACCGTCGAAATTTCTTTCCCCCCATAGGACTGCGCAAATTGCAAAGCACGCTGGCCTGGAAGCAATTTTGATCCGGAGACCATGGCGCCGAGAGTGTCGAGGATGTGATGCTTGGTTTTTTCCACGACGTCGTCGTGCGGCGGACGGTTGGCGGCTTCGCTCATGTAAGCGCTAAGTGTGTTCATGACGCTGCCGCTGGATTTCGACCGCGGGCTTTCTTGAGGCGATGAAAAAGCGGCAAGCGCCGACACGGGAACAGTTGCGGCCGTGAGCGCCAGACCAGCCCATTCGAAAAGATTGCGGCGAGTGATACCCGCCAAATCTAAGTTTTGCTTGTTGAAGTCAGATTTCATGTAGTTAAATTTTTCTGTATTGAAAGTGTCCGCTGCTGCCGCCAAGCTTCACGAAGAACACTAGATTCCGCTAACTTGTCTGGCAATCGCTTCACCCAGATCTTGCGTGCTGGATTTCCCGCCAATATCCGGCGTGCGAACTTGTGATTTGGCGAGGATCGCGGAAATCGCCGCCTCGATGGCATCCGCACCTTCTTCAACGCCGAGATGACGCAACATCATGGCACCCGACCAGATTTGTCCGATGGGATTGGCAATTCCCTTTCCAGCGATGTCCGGTGCGGAACCGTGAACCGGCTCAAACATTGAAGGAAACTCTTTTTCTGGATTGAGATTCGCGGAAGGAGCGATGCCGATTGATCCGACCACTGCTGGACCGAGATCGGAGAGGATGTCGCCGAAAAGATTTGAACCCACCACCACGTCGAACCAATCGGGATGTCGCACAAAGTGGGCGGTGAGAATGTCGATATGAAATTGGTCGGTGCGGATGTCCGGATATTCGGCGGCCATGGAATGGAAACAATCATCCCAAAAAGGCATGGTGTGAATGATGCCGTTGGATTTAGTGGCGGACGTCAGATGCTTGTTGCGTTTGCGGGCCAATTCGAAGGCGAAACGCAAGACGCGATTCACGCCGCGGCGCGTGAAGACCGTTTGTTGAACGGCCATTTCATCTTCGGTGCCTTCATACAAGCGGCCGCCGATGTTGGAATATTCGCCCTCGTTGTTTTCGCGAACGATGGTGAAATCGATTTGGCCTGGTTTCCAATTTTTGAGCGGCGATTCAATGCCTTTGAAAAGGCGCACCGGACGGAGGTTGGCGTATTGTCGAAAGGTCCGGCGGATGGGAATTAAGAGGCCCCAAAGCGAAACATGATCGGGGACGCTTGGGTGACCGACGGCGCCGAGAAAGATGGCGTCAAACGGGCGCAATTGTTGGAGGCCGTCATCCGGCATCATTTTGCCGGTCGTCACGTAGGTTTCGCAGCTCCAGTCGAATTCCTGCCACTTCCACTGGAAACCGAAACGCTTTCCTGCGGCTTCGAGTACGCGGATTCCTTCGGGCACGACTTCCTTGCCGATGCCGTCTCCTGGAATGACCGCAATTTTGAAGGTTTTCATTTTCCTTTTTATCCGGCAGCCGCTGCCAACAGCAACGTTAGTGCAGACACGTCTGGAGCAGTCTCGAGTGCTTTGACGAAGGTGATTATTTTTTTAGTCTTGGCTTGCGGCCACTCGGCAAATTCAGCGCACCCGCGGAATTTGTCGGAGGCTTCATCGAAGCTCATAGGATTTGCTGGACTGCCCTTGCCAAACGCTGCTTGCCCGGTGATGATCCTACCGTTTTTCAAAGTGATTTTCAGGATGGAGGTCATCTTGTCGAAACCAGCGCTCTCCGCTTGGGGATCGACGTAGAAATTAATTTTGCGGATCATTTCCTTTACATCCGGGCGCTGCACCACTTTGTCTGAAAATTGACTCAAACCTGCTTTGTGCTCCAGCAGCAGAATGGCAATGCAGAATTCCATACTGAATTTTGCTTCGAGGCCGGTCTGGGGATTGTGGTGAAGCAGCGTGGTAACCATGTTGTGGTTAGCGCCGATGTCGACTTTTTCCACCTGCGCGGCCTGCATGTTGTTTTCCTGAATCAGTCGCGCGAGCTCAGTCATCGCCGGATGGGTAAGCGAGCCAGAAGGATAAGGCTTCAACGAAACGCCGGGGTCGGTGAAAGTCCAAGGCTGGCCCAGGCGATTCATGATCGCGGAGGGATCATATGAGCCGCCAGCTGCGTGGAAAAAACCGCGCTCTGCTTCGAGAATCTGTTCAGCGGCGGTCCATCCTAATCCCACCATTTCGGCCGAAACCAAGCCGCTCTCCGCGGCGTGGCCTGCCTGATAGGGTTTGGTCATGGTGCCAAAATTTTCCCGAAAGCCGCCCGAATGGCTGGCGGCCAATCCAAAGGAGTTGAGGGTCTTTTTCAGGTCAAATTCAAGCAGCTTTGCGCAAGCCGCCGCGGAACCGAAAGGCCCGCATGTGCCGGTGGTATGGAAACCGTCCAGATAGTGGCGGGGCGAAATGGCTTCGGCGATTTTGCAATTCACTTCGGCGCCGATTTGATAAGCCGACAGCCAGTCTTTGCCGCTGACAGGCCGTTGTTCCGCAAGCGCAAAGATTGCGGGGAGCACGGGAACGGTGGGATGCATCAGCAATCCATAGACGCGATCCTTTGCGGCGGCGAGCTGCGTATCGTCAAAATCATCGGCATGAATGGAAATGCCGTTCAGCAGCGCGGCGAAACGCGGCGAAGTTTTCATCGACGTACCGATCACGGTAGCTTTGCCATTGCCGCCGCATTGCTCGATGTACCTGCGCGAGATCGGTCCGCTTTCGGCGCGCGAACCAGCCAAGGCCAGTCCGAAACCATCGAGGATGGATTTCTTGCTCAGCTCAATCACTTCCGCGGGGATGTTTTCGTATTTGGTTTGCAGGACAAATTGTCCAACGTATTGCGTCAGGCCTGGAGTCTTTGGAAAGTCGCCCGGAGCGGCAGACGCTGCTTTCTCACTTGAACCTTTAGCGCCAGCTGCTTCAGCGCCGGTTAGCTCTGAAGCGGAAGCAAGTACACCGGCGCCCAGCAATCCCAAAGACGTTTTGCCAAATTCACGCCTTCGCATAATCCACCTGAAGGCGGCGCACGCTACGGCTGAACCTCGTAAACACGAACTTCGGCATCCTTACCGGGGTGATGCGGTACGCCGAGATAATAGCGGTTCCACTCCGGCACCAAAACGCCGGTTTTTGCGCGGAAGGCGGTTGGGATTTTTGCAAGCAGCTCGTAGTGGTCCGGGTCTTTTTGCTGGAATACGGCGAGCGCCCCATCGCCCGCAAGATAGATGCGTTTGTGTTGCGCGTCGTAGACCGCGTCGTCCACCATGCCTACCGCAGGCAGCTCAGTGATAACCTTACCATCCTCAGAGTTCAGCACGATTAATTTGCCGGGTTCTCGCGTAACGATGAAGAGACGGTGGTCTGGTTCGTCAAAGGCCATCGCGACGTTCGCTTTGTCGGCAGCCGGCAACGGCCAGGTGGCTGACAATTCGGATTTGTTGCGGTCCATGACTCCGACGACGCTCTTGCCGGTGATATTTATGAACATGCGAGGTCCGGATTTTTCGAGGGTGATGGCCTCGACGTGATTATTGGGAATTTTAATGTCGCGTAATTTCTTTTGAGTGTTGGTGTCAATGACGCTGATCAGCGAATAGGGCGTCTTGGCTTCGCGGCCGCCATTTACAACGTATAAATAAGAAGTGGCCGGGTCGTAGGCAATCGAGTCAGCATCGACGGAAACTTTTACTTCACCCTCGGGTTTGAAATTATCGCTATCGTAAATCTTGACGGCTGAAGCGTCACCCTCGACCACAAATATTTTTTTCAAATCCTTGCGAAACAAAATGGCGTGCGGCGCTTTAGCTTCGTCGATGGTGTGAATGCGCTTGTTGGAGTTGGTATCGATAATATCGACTTTGTTGTTTTCTTCATCAGTCAAGAATAGGCGGTGCCCATCGAGGTCAGGCGTAAAATGGTCGAAGTCGCCGTCCTTCAAGCCAGGGAGTGGAATGGTGGCCACCTGCTTGAGCGGCTCTTTACTCTGCGCGAAAGACAAAAGTGGCAGCAACGCAGTCAGAGTGCATACAGCGAAGATCTTGCGCTTCATGAAGTTCTCTCCATTCGAATGTAGCAGCGGAAGTTTAATTGGGCGCGACAAAAGCCACGCGATGCTACGACACACGCCAGAACGCGTCAACGCCAGCCATGTACGCGGCTGATGAGTGACACCGGTTTCGGCAATATTTCGGGCATTTGCAAGGGTTTGCACGTGCCTCAGTGCATGGGGCTAAATATAAATTAATCTTCCTTTAAGTTGATAACAGCCTTGGTAGCGATTGCGCTTTCTCGCGGCTGCAAAGCGCAGTTCGCCATTCTGCAATCGGATTATGAAGGGTTGTTACTTCGAGGGAAACATCACGAAAGCGATTCTAATTTTGTTTGCGATGCTGTTTTTATTTCCACGGTAAATTTGGCAGTCAGGAGTCCGCACCTCTTAAGCTGGTTCAGCTTATAAATTTGCGCGGATGTAAAGGAAAGTTGCAATCCCCGCTTCAAGAAATCTATTCCCAAGTTTGCCGCTTTCGCACGTATAAATAGAAATTAATCTAGGGTTAAGGCATGCACCGGGGCCATGGTCTAGTCTCCCGGCAACGGGGAGTTGGATCCTTGCTAATCAAAAATTCTGCCATGAGGCCGTGGTGCGGGCGGTTTGCATCGATTATTTGCATACTGAGCATGTTTTTTTCTGCTGCGGCTCACGGGCAAGTGGCCGGCGGGACGCTCTCGGGTACCGTCACCGATCCAAATGGCGGAGGTGTGCCCAATGCCAGCGTGGTGATAACCAACGTAGCCACCGGCGTAAATCGCGAGGTCACCACGAACCCAAATGGCTTTTACACTGCAGTAAACCTTTTGGCGGGAACTTATCAAATGAAGGTGACAGCGACCGGATTCAATCCCGAGGAAACCACTGGCATCGTCATGACCGTAGGAGGGCAACAAACGCTGGATGTGGCACTCCACGTTGGCACCATTTCCAACCGGGTCGAAGTGACTGCGGAAACGCCCGCCGTACAATTGACGAGCTCGGATATCAGTGCGGTGGTCAATGCCACAACAGTGCGCGAACTGCCGCTAAATGGCCGCAGCTGGACGGACCTCGCGGCGTTGCAACCTGGGGTCTCCACTATTCAAACGCAGCCGACTTTTTCGACTGGAGCTGACCGCGGTAACCGCGGTTTCGGGCAACAGCTGACCATCTCCGGCGCGCGGCCGCAACAAAACAACTACCGTCTCGATGGTGTGAGCCTTAATGACTATGCCAACGGCGCACCTGGGAGCGTGCTAGGCGGCAATCTGGGTGTCGACGCTATCCAGGAATTTTCGGTGCTGACCAGCAACTACTCCGCTGAATATGGCAAGACCTCCGGAGGAGTTGTTAATGCCGTCACCCGCTCCGGCACTAATGATTTTCACGGCAGCGTTTATGAGTTTCTGCGCAATAGCGCGCTGGATGCCAAGAACTATTTCGAATCGGCCGACGCACCTAAAGCGCCCTTCAAGCGGAACCAGTTCGGCGGCGCGCTCGGCGGGCGGATCATCCCCAACCGCACATTTTTCTTCGTAGACTACGAAGGTATCCGACAATCAAAGGGAATTGCCAACGTGGACTTCGTGCCGGCGCCCGCAGCAAGGGCTACCGTGACAGATCCGGCAATTTTGAAGTATCTGCAGCTGTACCCGGTCCCCACCGCTGCGGAGTGCGCGGGCCAGACGGACGTGTGCCAACATGTCTTCAACGGAAAACAAGTGGTAACCGAAAACTTTGTAACCACGCGCATCGATCACAAATTTTCAGATAAAGACAGTTTGTTCGGCACGTATCTCTACGATAAGACGCCGTACACTTCTCCGGATAGTTTCGGCAACGTCGGTCTCAACACCTTGTCGGCCAGGCAAATCGTTGCAGCGGAAGAGACGCATAGTTTTACGACCACTTTTGTCAATGCGCTGCGTTTTGGCTACAACCACGAACGCGTGGATAACGACGCCAGCGTAACGGCTCTTAATCCAGCATCAAAAGATACTTCGCTGGGGGCGTTCGCCGGCAGAGACGCAGCGGTTGTGAATGTGCCCGGAGTTTTGACCACCATGCCAGGAGGTGTAGGCGGTTTACCTACGTATTTGTATCGTTGGAACTCGTATCAAATCTACGATGATGCGTTTTACACCGTCGGAAAACATTCCATTAAGTTCGGCGCGGCCTATGAGCTCATGCACCTGAACGTAACGGCTCTCACAGATCCTAATGGAATTTGGTATTTCAATACGTTGACGGATTTCCTTACGAATACTCCCAACAAGTTTCAAGGCGGCGTCGCCAGTTCGCTTACGCCGCGAAATATCAGCCAATCTATCGTGGGAGGCTATGTTCAAGACGATTGGCGCTTGCAACCCAATCTGACCTTGAACCTGGGACTACGGTACGAAATGACCACGGTTCCCACCGAAGCCAACGGCAAATTTGCAAATCTTCGAAATCTTTCCGATCCGCTCCCGGTGTGCGGCACTTCGGCGCCAGGTTGTGCAAGCACCGGCCCATTATTTTACAATCCGACTTTGCACAACTTTGAGCCGCGCTTTGGTTTTGCCTGGGACCCGCTGCATAACGGAAAGCTGGCGATACGAGGCGGCGCCGGCCTGTTTGACGTCCTGCCTTTGCCTTACCAGTTCATCCTGCTCACAACGCAAGCTGCTCCGTTTTTTCAGTACACGTCTCTGAAGGTGGGGTCCACGCCGCCTAATGAGCCGCCGCTTACTTTTCCATTTGTGGATCCTGCGCTCATTACCGCTAATAAATTGCGTTCGACATATATCGAATCTCACCCCAAACGCAACTATGTAACACAATGGAACCTGAATTTGCAGTACCAGCTCACGCCGTCGCTGGCAGCATTCGTTGCGTACGTGGGATCTCGCGGCGTTCACCAGCCATTTCGGGTTGATGAAGCTGACCTGGTGATACCAACCAAGACTCCTTCCGGATATTTGTGGCCGAAGGTTGACGTACTAGGAAACGTCTTCAGCGCGCAGTGCAACCAGACTGATGCGAATGGGAACGACCCCGCGCTATGCGCCCCTCCAAACACGATTAATCCAGCATTCGGGTCGGTACGCGGAATGTTTTATGACGGACGCTCTTATTACAACGCCCTCGAGCTGCAGTTGGCCAAGCGCCTGAGCCACGGCTTTCAGATGCAGGGCACATATACCTGGGCCAAGAGCATTGATACCAGTTCAGCTACGCTCGCTGGAGACGCGTTCGGCAACTCTATCTCCAGCCTTGACTGGTTTGATCTGAAGCTCACGCGCGGGTTATCGGATTTCAACGTCGGGCGGACTTTGGTGGTCAATACAACATGGGAGTTGCCAACGGCTAAATCTTTCACAGGGCCGGTCGGCTGGCTGACCAATGGGTGGCAGCTGGGAATGATCTTCACCGTGAGTGATGGCATACCTTTTACTCCCACTTGGGGAACCGGCGCGGACCCGGCGGGCACGCTAAGCAGTGACGACTTTGCATACCCGAATCGTCTCACCGGCCCGGGCTGCGGCACCGCAGTTAATCCTGGGAATCCCACCAACTATATAAAGACCCAATGCTTCAGCGTGCCGGTGGCGCCGAATCAGGCGTTCTTCGATGCTAATTGCGACCCGGCGCCCCCGACTCTTGGGGCCCCGTTGGCTCCGGGAGACCTGCGGTGCTTCAACCTGCGTGGCAATGCGGGGCGCAACACTCTGATTGGCCCTGGAGTGGAGAGTCTTGATTTCTCTATTTTCAAGAACAACAAAATCCAGCGCATCTCAGAAAACTTCAATGTGCAGTTTCGGGTGGAGATGTTCAACATCCTGAATCATCCCAATTTTGCTCCTCCGGGGCCGGGCGATGGGAACACGGACATTTTTGCTCCTAATGGGGATTCGGGCGCTCCGCCGAACGGAACCGCTGGCGCTCTGGTGCGCACCACCATCGCCGAGCGGCAGATTCAAGTTGCGATCAAGGTGATTTTCTGAGGCCAAGGTCAAATCTTCCATGGGTAAAATCTTAGAGCGCGCGCTGTTCGCAATTGCATTCGCACCGATCGTTTTCGCCATTCCGGCCTGGAGCCAGGACGAGGGGCCACAGAAACCGGCAGGCGAAAAGGGTCGAGCACAGCGTCTCGATTTCGATATTTTCAAAAGCAGCATTCAGCCAATCTTCTTGAAGAAACGCCTCGGGCATGCCCGTTGTTATGGCTGCCATACGGGTGCTAACCGCGCATTTCATCTTGAAACGCTTGCCCCTGGCTCGACCGACTGGACAGAAGAACAATCGCGAAAGAATTTTCAAAGCGTTTCGCAGCTCGTCGTTCCTGGTCATCCAGAATTGAGCCTGTTCCTGCATCATCCGTTGGCAGCCGAAGCAGGCGGTGACGCTTTTCATTCCGGGGGGCGCCAGTTTGCCTCTTACGATGATGCTGACTTCGTGACGCTTGTGGATTGGGTTCGTGGTGGCGCGCCGCATTCCAACTCGCCTTCGGCGACGCCGTCCGCGCTCGTGTACGTGACCAACAGCGCCGGCAATACGGTCGACGCGATCGATCCCTCAACGAATCAAGTGGTGCAGATAATCCACGATGTGGAATTGCCACACGGCGTGGGATTCTCCGCGGATGGAGCTCGCGTTTACATAAGTAGTGAAGCGGACGATGTACTGGACGTCGTGGATCGGGAATCCACTAAGATCGTCAAGAAAATTAAATTGAGCGGGCGTCCCAACAATCTGGCGGTTACCAACGATGGCTCACGGGTGTTGGTGGGTATTCGTTCCGGCGACGGTGCAGTGGACATTATTGACGCGGCCTCATTGTCGATAACAAAAACCCTTCCGGTGCACGGAAGCGTGCACAACGTCTTCGTCACTCCAGACGACCGCTACGCCGTTACCGGCTCCATCGAAGCACAAATGGCCACGGTGATTGATCTGCGCGGCGAACAAGTAGCCTGGGAAATCAAGTTTGATCACGGCGTTCGTCCGATGACCTTTGAAACCAATCCTGATGGCTCGACCAAGCGGATGTTCGTGCAGCTGAGTGATGTGAACGGATTTGCAGTCGTGGATTTTGCGAAACACGCGGAAGTTGCGCGGATACTATTCCCAACGGATCAAGCACGTTTTGGCAAAGCCGAACAGCGTGAACGGACGCCGTCACACGGCATCCGGGTTTCGCCCGACGGGCGCGCGCTGTGGGTCAACAGCACTCTCTCGAACGCCACCTACAAATACTCTTTGCCGGAGCTGAAACTTGTTGGGGTGTGCGAGCTACTGCTTGTCCACCCATCTAATGGCCCGGCCACTGGAGCTGTGCCCGATTGGATCGCGATCACGCCGGACAGTTCTCGCGTATACGTTTCTAACTCCGGCGCGCGGTCTGTGACGGTCATCGATGCCGCCACGATGAAGCCCATCGTCAACATTCCCGTCGGTGAAGTTCCCAAGCGTCTTAATACTCTGGACCTGAGCAAAATAAAGTAAAGGCTCGGGCCGATTTGATAATTCGTGTCGCGGCGATTGCGAGGAAATTTATTTTGCGCGAGGCGGGCGGAAATAACCTGAACGTGGCCTAAGCCTCAAAACCGCCAGAAGCCAACGTTGTGACCATTTCGGCATATATGTCCACTGCTCGGAGCAGCTGCTGCTTCAGGATACACTCCTCTGCGGTGTGAGCGGCGTGAATGCTGCCTGGGCCGATTAGAAACGGCTTTCCCCATGCGGTTCCAAAGCTTGGAATATCCGTGGTAAAGGAAACGACCGTGGTTGGCATTCCTGGGAATGGCTCCAAGCGCTGTGCGGGCGTGGTGTATTGTTCTCGCGCCTCGGCGCGTCCGGCCAGCACTTGTGCCAAGGCTTCACGTATGGGGGCGGCGCTACCGACCAGGCGAAACATAATTTCAGCTTGGGCATGATCGGCGATGACGTTGGGAGCGCGACCGCCATGGATGGTGCCAATATTCAGAGTCGAGCGACCCAGCAACTGGTCCTCTGGCAGCTTGATAGCCCGGATATCCTGCAGCACATCGAGCAGGGTCTCAATCGCGGAATGTCCCAGTTCTGGATAAGCGGAATGGGCCAAGCGGCCCTTCGCGGTGATTCCAAAGCGCAACGCGCCTTTTGTGCCTAGCGCGATTTTGTTCTCCGTGGGTTCGCCATTGATAAGGTAGCGGGAGCCGCGAGGATTCTTGGCAGCAACCAGGGCACCGGCACCGTTGACTTCTTCTCCCACCACGAAAAGCACAGCGAAATTTTTCTTCCCGGCGTTCAAAAGTTTCTCGACGGCCGCAATCATGGCGGCAATAATTCCCTTCGCATCACAAGCGCCACGGCCCCAAATTGTTTCTTCATCCTCGCGCGAGGGAAAAAATGGCGGCACGGTGTCCATGTGGGTGGAGAGAGTCACGACTGGCTGGCCCCAATATGCGATGACATTAAATCGATCGGGCTCGACTTCCATTCGCTCCGCCCGTCCGGCGTAACGTTTGGCTAGGTTGGAAAGGTATGTGAACAGGAATTCGCCGACACGTTTTTCTGAATTCGTTACGGAGTCGATATCGATCAGCGCGCGCGTGAGTTCAAATACATTCATGGCTCAGGTGGATTCTCAGGTGCGAGAGAAAATTACAATTGGTCACCTTAATTCCAAAGACGTTACTTGCGCCAGCGGCCGCGCAAGTCGGCGACCAGCTCGCGTGCAACTTCCTTGGCTCGAGGAATATCATGTGGATCAAAGGATATGGCCGACACGCGGGCGTGCCCGCCACCGCCAAATTTCTCCGCCAGCGACGCCAGATTAGCGTCTGCGTTCGCGAGATTCCACGGATTCGTACCCAGGGAAACTTTTGCGCGCACTGCTGATGCGCTGACGCTCACGGAATAAATGCATGCCGGATATAAGAGATATGGGATGAATTTGTTGTAGCCTTCCAGGTCCAGATCGCTGACATCAAAAAAAATCACTCCATCGCGGGCGTCAGCGCGCTCGCGAAGAATTTCGATGGATTTTCGGTGGCGGTCCAATAGCGGCTCAAGGTGTTTGGCCACCATAGGCAGCCTTACCATTTCGGATAGCGGCCGGTAGGCCAATTCAGGAATTATCTTTGCAGGCAGGCCGTTTTCCGGCGCTGCTTCGATGACCAGCGCGAGCTGTGTGGCGGGTTCTTCGAGGGCCACGGCGGCCTCTGGCGTAGGGTATTGCGCGCCATCGATGATGTCGCCCCAATAAATCAGATCTTCGAGCGGCTTGGTATCGAAGCCGAATTTTTCTGTAGAAACGTCGGCGATCAATTTGGTGCAGGATTTGTAATCGGGCTCGTAAAACATGTTCGGTCCGGGATGCTTGCGAAAATTTTCGGCGTCTGACGGAGTGAGAAAGGCGCTCTGATGATGGTCGAACCACCAGGTCACTTTCGGCGAGTTCGAATATTTGAAGTCCACGATCACGTTTTCGTCACCGTCAAACAGACCGTCTGTCCAAGGCTGTACCGCGCGATGGGTCATGCCGGTCAGTTCAAATTGCGCTTGCGCATCGAAGCGCTCGCGGTAAAAACGATAAAAAAGCGCGGAGGAAGCGGTGCCATCAAAACAACGATCATGGAAACACAGGCGTACTCGGGTCATAAACCTGGCGGATGCCTTTCTAGGCTTGGTGCAATGTTAAATGAAGCTTTTTACAATGGTGGGAGCCAACGGGAAAGTCAATAGTAACCACGTTTAAGGATTGCTAAATAGCGTTCAGAGCAGAAAGGAGTCCCGCGAAAAAGGAGCGCCTCCCAAGCGGCGATTTCTGTCTAATTATTTGCCGGCGATGCCATCGGCAATAGGCGCGGCAATTGGAACACGGAATAGTTCGTGCTGATAGGCCTTGATCATCAACAGGATCCACAAAATTACCGTCAACAATCCCAGTACCATGGAGACCATCGCCCACAAACCAAATCCAACGAAGCCTCCGATGCCGGCCACGACCCCAAAGCCGATTCTCAGCACCATTAAAGCCCCGAAGACCACTATCGACTGCGCGGCGTGAAATCTGACGAAAGGCCGTTTATCGATCAATATAAAGATGATCCCTGTGAGCCACCCGAGGACATAGCACAACAGCCCGGCCACGTTTTCCGCGAGACCTTCGGTGCTCGCCGCTGGCGCCGTGGCCATCGGAACCGCGGACGCCGTTTGGCTGGCTCCGCACTTCGGACAGAATGCCGCGCCGCCTACCTCGGTACCACACGCTTTACAGAACGCCATTTGCCAGACCTCCGGGAGGGATATAATGCGCCGGAGCGTAACAAAAGAAGGGCCTCTTGTGCAATGACTTATCGTAGCGGCACACAGACTTACGGTGTTGCACAATTAGCGGCAACGTTATTGTGGGTGTCGCGCTGAGCTCCGCGAGCGTCTCCTCCGCAAACCCTGCATCTTCTCGCCTGTTTAATTGGCCGCGCGACACGACGGCCGCTGAGCGCCAAACCCTCGTTGCCGGCGGTCTGGGATGGGCGCTGGATGCCATGGACGTGATGTTGTACTCCCTGGTGATCGCGTTTTTAATGCGCGAATTCGCGATGAATACGCGCACTGCCGGGTTCCTCAATTCCCTCACGCTTGTTGCTTCCGCTATTGGTGGACTGATATTTGGCTGGATCGCCGACCGCATCGGCCGCACTCGCGCTTTGATGGCCTCCATCGGGTTGTACTCGGTGGCCAGCGCGGCGTGCGGCTTCTCGCATTCCATTCCAGAATTGGCGGCGTTCCGGTTCGTGCTAGGGCTTGGAATGGGCGGCGAATGGACCGCAGCCGCTGCGCTGATCGCTGAAACATGGCGGCCTGAACACCGTGGCAAGGCGTTGGGGCTGATGCAGTCTTCTTACGCCATTGGCGAAGCTATAGCGGCGCTGGTTGTTGCGGTGGTGCTGCCGCACTTTGGATGGCGAGCGGTATTTTTCGTCGGAGTTTTGCCGGCGCTGCTAGTCTTTTGGATTCGCCGGAATGTGCCAGAGCCGGCCATATGGAAAGACCGGGGAGAAATAAATCGATCCGGATTTTTTCGTCTGTTGCTTGGGAAAGGAGTTTTTCGCGTGGGACTTTTGGCCACGGCGATGAACGCCTTCGGAATGTTCGGGTACTGGGGACTGTTCACCTGGATTCCCGCGTATTTGTCATTGCCAGTTTCGCAAGGTGGACGGGGCTTGAGCCTGGTGAAGACGACAACGTTCTTTCTGGTATTGTGCTTCGGAAAATGGCTGGGTTACGCATCCTTTGGATTTTTTGCCGATGCGTTCGGGCGTCGTAAACCTTATTTTATTTACTTGCTGATTGCTGCAGGATTGACGCCTATCTATGGGTATGCCAAGAGCGCGTTCTGGCTGCTGCTACTCGGCCCTTTCGTGGCGTTCTTTGGAACGGGATTTTTTTCGGGCTACGCCGCGATTGCCAGTGAAATTTTTCCGGGCGAAATTCGCGCGGCCGCTATGGGCCTCAGCTACAACATCGGCCGTGGACTTTCCGCCGCCGCGCCATTTGCTGTCGGGGCTTTGGCACTGCATTACGGCATCGGCCCGGCTTTCTCGCTGCTGGCCGGGGCGTTTTTTATAGCTGCGCTTCTAGCGTTGCTGCTGCCAGAAACTTTGGGACGCGCACTGACTTGATTGTCAGCGCACGACGAAGGATTGGTTTTGTTGATGGTGCGGGAAGAGGGATTTGAACCCCCATGGGCTTGCGCCCGGCAGGTCCTAAGCCTGCTGCGTCTGCCAGTTCCGCCATTCCCGCAATGCGAGCAGAGCAAGTTTATCATGCTAATTTATAGCTAACGAATACCGTTCTGCTGCCTGGAGCCGCTTATGCCGCGAGATGTGCGCAGTCTTCTGGAACTCTATAATCCCAATAATCCGTTGGATCGCGCCTCTACGATTCCTTCGCCTTGGTATTTTGATCTGGGTATCGCGGAACTAGAAAATGCCGCTGTTTTCGGTAAAACCTGGCAAGCAGTGGGGCGCGCCGAGCAAGTTCAAAAGCCTGGACAATTTTTTACCGCCGATATCTGCGGCGACCCCATCGTGGTGGTGCGTGGTGAGGATTCGCAATTGCGTGCTTTCTATAATGTATGCCGTCATCACGCCGCGGCAGTGGTCACGGAAGCGCAAGGTTGCGCGAAACAGTTTCGCTGTCCTTATCACGGCTGGACGTACGGGATCGACGGGGCGTTAAAAGGCATGGTGGAATTCGAAGGTGTCTGCGATTTCGAGCGGTCTGCTAACGGCCTGGTGCCCGTTCAGATCGACACTTGGGAGAATTTTGTATTCGTGAACCTGCATCCTGATGCTGGTTCACTGCGCGATTTTCTTGGCAGCATTCCACCGATCGTCGCGCCGCTGCAATTGACTAAAAAGATGCGCTACTTCGACCGGCGCACCTACACTTTGCAGTGCAACTGGAAAGTGTATATCGATAATTATCTGGATGGTGGCTACCACGTTCCGCACGCGCATAAGGGATTAAGCAGCGTCATCGAATACACCAAATACACCATAGAAAACTTTGAGCGGGCTTGCCTGCAATCCAGTCCTTTATCCTCAGACTCCGGCTCTGAAGCTGGCGTGGCTTCGACGCGCCAAGGCCGCGCTTTTTATCTGTGGATCTATCCCAATTTTATGTTGAACGCGTACGAAGGCGTGATGGACACGAACATTGTGGTGCCGTTAGGCGCGGACAAATGCGCGGTGATCTTCGATTACTATTTTTCGGATATTTCTGCCGCCGCGGAGGCGCGTAATCGCAAGAGCATCGCGGTCAGCGAAAAAGTTCAAGATGAAGATATGGGTATCTGCGACGCGGTGCAACGCGGGTTAGGCTCACGCGCCTATCTAGCCGGGCGTCTCTCGGTCCGCCGCGAAGCCGGCGAACACCTTTTTCATCGCTTGCTGCACGCCGATTTGACTGCCGCTGCCAAGCGCTCCGAAGCGGCTGCGGACAATGCGATTCCCTGCCTAACTTAGGGTGACACTAGGAAGGTCGGAAAAAAGGCGCTAGAAGTAGACCAATCGGCATAGGGGGACGGTTGCCCGTCCTCCCCTGCCACACCACCGTACATGCGGGTCCGCATACGGCGGTTCAGTGAGTTGAGCCCTGACGGGCCGTGAGGTTCGAGGCGTCGTTCGCCACAAGGGCTTCGCCGC
>JAUTXJ010000092.1 GCA_030838075.1 Acidobacteriaceae bacterium | reverse complement strand
AGGACCCCAAGGCCTTTTGGAAGCTTTACGACCTCATCTACGACAATCAAGACATCATCTCGCCGGAAAATTCCTACGCCAAGCTGACCGACTACGTCTCGCAGATCGGCCTGAATCCCAACACCTTCAAGACCTGCGTAGCCAGCCCCGAAGCCGCTGCCGCCGTCGACGCGAGCCACGCAAACGGCCTGGCGCTCCAAGTCTCCAGCACGCCCACAATCTTCATCAACGGCCGCCGCATAGTGGGCGCCGACCCCCACCTCGTCGAGCAAAACATCAAGTATGAATTGGACCAGCAGAAAACCGCAAAGCACTAGAAATCGCGAATCTTGAATTATGGATTGGTGGAGCGCGTGGTTTGTTCGAACCAGCGAAAGAGAAACAGAAGGCCGAAGCCAACCGGGGACACCGCAGGGTTACGTTAGGAAGGGTTCCTGATTTCTTAGTTAACATAATATAACTTATGGGACGCAGTGTCAACAAGAATGTTCAGGAATAAGGCAGGATTTTTTATATCAATAAGACTTATCCGGGTTGCAGTAAGGTTCTGCTGGATACTGTCGATCTCTGTCTGGGTTTGCGATGTTCGTCGTAAGTAGAGTCTGCCTAGGACCTCATGGGGCTGGCGCGCGGGGTGCGCCAGCCCGCCCATTCCTCAGGCGGCTCGTTAGGCCCGATGCTTCCCGCAGAAAATAGCGGTCGGAATGGTATTCCCCGCAAGCGGCCCAAACAATGCCTGTAGCCCTGGCCGCGTTGATACGCCGCCGTTGCTGAACAACACATCCTGGCAGTCGGGCGAGACCCCGTGCGGCAAATCCGCCGGCGACATATCTGTCACCAGCCCGCCAAAAATCTCAATCGGCGCATCGAAAGATCCGGCAGTAGTCATAAAGTATTTGAATTTATTGCGACCAACGAGCCACGAATCAGAATCTTTATGTGCGTACGCTGCAAAAACTGTTTGTGTGAAAGTGATCCCACAATATTTCCGCAAAGAATTTCCCGACAGCTGTATTACCGTTTCTGCCGCAACATGTCTCGAGCCGGCTCCTCTTTGCTAACAAATCCGTACCGCGCCGCTTTTTCCCGGTCGAGTATCGCTCCGCAGGACCGGCAAACCGCCACTCCATGCTTTATTTTTTCCCCGCACACCGGGCATTCCGCCAGCGGTTTTGCATCGTAGAGCCAGGGCTTCTCCTGCCCCAACTGCCGCGCCGCCCTCCGTTCCAGATCAGTAATAAACATGGGATTCTTGCTTCGTTCCCATTCCAGGTCCGCGGCAGCTACCAACCGCCGCTGAAATTCCTGCAACTTCCGCCGTGCCTCCGCGAGTTCACCGTCGCTCGGCCTCGCCTCCGCCGACACAAACACCCCGTGAAAACTTCCCTCTCCTGAATCGCCGTTGATTTCCCGCGCGATATCGTCGGCCACTTCCTTAGCCGTCAGGCGGTAATCCACGGTGCGCCGGTCGCCCATATCAATAAAGCCCTTACATCCCCGAATCGGTGTCACCGCATAAGCCTCGCCCGCTTCTGGCGAACGCACCTCCAACGATCCAAAATAAGTGCGATTCCGCGGCGGCCACTTTTCCGGAGAAATATTTACCAGCCACACCGTTTCAGTTTCTGCCGCCATTGCCGGACTCATAGAGACACACCTTTCCCAGATCAACTCATTGATCAAAAACGTTACGTCACCCGATTCTCGAAGGACCCAAATTGTCGTAGGAAACGTCGTTAGAAGTTGAAGCTTTACTGCATTTTGTACTGCACCACCACGTTGGCGTCCGCGGGGCTTGTCGTGCAGCCTGCAGCAGCCGTCTGCACCACAAGCTGCAACGCTGCTCCCGCGGCGTAATTTTGCGAAATGCTGCCGCTGTCGTTGGCCGCGCCCGAGATCGTAACGTTTACCGGCGTCGTGCCGTCGGTGAGCCGCACCACCGCATTCGTGCTACAGCCCGCCGGTGCCGTTTTGGCTTGCACCTGAATCCGCGTCACAGTAACCGCTTTGTCAGTCGTCCATGTGCTTGCTGTCCAAGTCGACGTCAGCGCCCCGGGAAGGAAAATATTTTGCTCTGCGCGCGGGCTGGCGCTCAACGGCTCCGACGCAATCGCTACTCCTTGTCCGAAGTGCTGCAACTTAGTCCAATCCTGTTCTGCGTCCAACTGCGCGATGGGATGCAAATTCCCGGCGTTCCAATTGTCCATGGTGGCCACACTGCCAAAATGCTCAAGCCCCGGCGAGCCGCTCGTGAAAGCGTTATCTGTCGCGGTAACGCTGGTGATCGTTCCGCCGGCATTCCTGGAACACGTCAACACTCCGGTTGCGGCGTTCACTTCCAGGCGCAAAATATCCCCCGCTGCACCCGCAGTAGCCGAGGTGGTCAAATTCGCGCCATTGAACGCCGTCATTTTTTGCAGCAACAGCGAAGCGCTGTTTTCAAGACACGTGTAGCCGTTCCCTGTCGGCGACATCAGCACCTGCACACCAACGTAATCGGTCGTGCCGTTCAGTGTCGTCACGTAAACTTGAGAAAATTGCGAATTCGCAAATAAGTTGGCTGACCAGTACGCCAGGTTGACGCCACCAGTTCCGATCACTGCATTGTTACTGACGTTAAAACCGCCATCGGTAACCGTCCAGTTGCTGCCGATCGCGCCGTTGGCGCGTTTGAAATTGTCGTAAGAACTATTCAGGTAACTGCTCACCTCAACGACGCCACTTACGTCCGGAAGCGTGTGCGCACGGTTGGCGGTGAAAGCCCCGGAAACGGTATCCACAAATCCGGTGCCCACGATTTTCAGCTGTGGTGCGCTGATGCCCGTGCTCGTCAGCGTGGAAGTTCCCGCCGTGCCGCTGCTGGGTTGCGACTCGCCACAAATCGCTGCCACGGAGTCCACAAATGGACCGGCGCCAGCCGTGAACGCACTTGAGCAGGTCACGCCGGTATAAAACACTTTGGCCAAGTCGCGGTAAATTTCGTAGCCCACCGTGCCCGCCGGCAACGTTGGCGGCGTGATCGTCACGGTCTGATTTCCGGTGGTGGTGGTGATTGAAGCGCCGGGCCCTGCTGCCGTTTGATTGCCGTTGGCATCAACCGCCGTGATGTTGTAAAAGTGTGTTCCCACCGGAACGGATCCACCGGAGGAAAGCACTAGGGTGGGCGCTCCGGTAGGTGCCGGCATGGCCGAAAAAACTTCACCGCCCGCGCCAGTCACGGATACCGTGCCATTGGCATAAAGGTCGCTGGAACCGTTGGCGGTCAGCGCGTGCAAAATATAGGTCGGTAGCCCGATAAGTCCGCATCCAGAATATCCGCTGGTCACATCCACGCCGCCGCTTACGCCGCCTTCAAACAGCGGTTGGTTTCCGTTGCCGCACGATGGATTCAGCACTTTGTAAGTGCTTATGGCGTTGACATTAGTGGCATCGATGATCGGCGTCGCCGGGCCGCCCACGGTGTCCGCATAACTGATATTGTTGATGGTAGTGCTGGCAATCGTTGCCCCAAAAATATCGTAGCGCAGCCAGGGCGTGTCTCCGCTTTCAAACAGTGGGGAAATGAACGTGACATTTCCCGGTTGCGCATTCAGCGGCTGTATTCCGTACGATTCATATAAAATTCCCGTGCCAGCAAAAAATGTTTTATTGAACTCGATGATGCTCGCTAATCCTTGCCCGAATTGTCCGCCCGCAATTCCCAGGCCGTGATTCAGGCCGATCGTCAACGCTTCCGGCACGCCCCACGATCCGCCGTTGATCTGGAAAATTCCGCGGTCAAACCAGAAGTTAAAGCCCGACGAACGCATTAAAAACGGCATCGAGCCCGCGCTGCCCGAGAAAATGTCATTGTTGTAAGAAATGCTCGCGACTCCGCCGCCGCCGGCGTCCTGGTCCTGCAAAACGCAGCTCTGGTATACCCCGTTACAATTCAGGGCCAGGTTTTCAAGCGTGTTCGGCCCAAAGCTGCCGGGCACGAAATAAAACAGCGGATAGCCGTTGCCGTATACCGAAGTAGAAAAATAATTTTGAAATTGCGCGCCGTTCCGCGCGTCGCCCGGTAGCGCTTTAATCGTTAATCCCGCTGGTTTCATGATTACCGGATCATTCAGCACGATGGGGCTGCCTAGCTCCCAAACCAGTTGCGACACATTGCAGTTGTGGTACAGGTCCAGCGGAGAATTGAATACCGTGCTCCCCGTGGGATTGAGCGCCGGAAGCACGAGCGTGCCGCCGCCCGCGCTCGGCATGGCCGCGCACCCCGCCAGAACAATCGGCGTGTTGTCGTGTTGCGCCGTTTGACTCGCAGCGGTGTTGGTGGCCGCCACTGCCAAAGTCAAATTCGTGCCATTAATGGCCGTGATGGTCGTCGCTAAAATTCCCTTGGTCGCGGTGCTGGGCGGAGTGCTGGGCACGTACGACGGCAAGTTAGGCGTGCCGCTTAAACCCCAATCCACAAACGCGCTGTCCATGCCTTCGGCCACGCCCACAATGGTCCAGGCACCCGCGCCGATTTGCCGGTAAATAATCGATTGCAGCACGCTGTACTGCTGCATACTCCATTGCACGGTGTTTTTGGCGACTACGCTGACGCTTCCGCCTGTGGCGCCTAGGTCCACCTGCCCGTACTGATAAAACGTAAACGTTGTGGAACTCGGTACGCTCGCGATGGTGAACGCGCCATTAAAGCTGTTATCGCTGGTGCCTGCTACGTTTACTGGAACGCTGTTTTGAAAGTTGTGTGCCGCGCTGGTAGTACAGGTCGTAGAGCCGCTAACTCGCGAGCAAGATGAAACGGCAACCGTGTTGACACCCAGCGTCGCTGCTCCGGTGGTAGTCGTTCCCGCGGGACTCGCGACGCTCAATTCGCCGTGATAGCCCCGCAGCACAACTTTGTAATTGTAAGTAGTGCTGCCATTCAAAATTCCGCCCGGAGTCACCACCACCGCTGCGCTCGTCAGGGTCGCCGTGCCGGTGCCTGCCGTGGTTCCGAGATTCGATCCAGTATTGTGCGCCGTAAAAGTATAAAAATCGCCAGTGTTGCCGCTCACCGTGAAGTTGCCGTTGAAAGTCGGATCCGCGAGCCCGGCTATGGTGATCGTTTGCCCGGCGCCGAACGTCGTATTCGTATAGGTGTAGGTGGCCACATTGCTTGACCGCGAATAATTCGTGATGTTGGTCACGCCCCACGGATTGAACGTGGGCGTAACGCCGGCCTGTGGAATCTCAATTCCCTGCCCAACCGCAAAATCTCCGATGCCACCTGGACAATTGGCAATCGCGCTTCCCGCCGTTGTCGAACACGTTATGGCGCCGCCGCTTCCGGTGTACAGTCCGAACCGAACTAGATCGTAATAAGGGTTCGGCCCCTTATAATGCAGGTCGGCATCAAAATTCTGTGATGCCGTAAACGTATTGGTGATGTTGGTCTGCGCGCCGCTCCCGCCCGTAGAGATTGGCCCGCTCTCCGCCCCGGTATCGTCCTTGTAGTACAGCTTCTTGTCCGCGGTTTTGGAGTAGAGATTCACCGTCCCCGAACTGGCTGCGCCGGGTGGTGTTGTTTGGTTCGTCAAATTCAGCGTACCGCTGGCCAGTGACCCAACCACAGTGGTATTGCCATTGACGGTCAGATTGCCGCTCAGCGTCAAGGAAAACGCGCTGATTCCACCGCTAAACGTGAGTGACGAAGGATCGCTCGGCAGCAGCACGTTCGGTAGCTGTTTATTGGTAATTCCCGGACCGGAAATTTCCACCTCATACTTCCCCGGCGCCGCGTAGAAAAAATAATTCCCCATCCCATCCGTCGTAGTCGGATTGGCCATCGCTTGCGTAAGCGCGGCATCGGAATAAATTTGTGCCAGTGGAGTGCACGGTTGCCCCGTCGCAGGCATCGCGCAAATTCTTACGCTTGCGCCCGCCAGCGGCACTCCGCGAGAATTGAAAACAATGTCATCCTTGCGCGTGCCCTGCCCATGCACCGGCGCCACCACTCCAGGCCAGAGATGCAAAGCGAGCGCCAGCGCTGTCCACAAAAACCCCATCGCAATTTTTGATCGTATCATGCAGAGACCTTCGCTTGTTTTAGGGTTGGAATTTATCTAAATGGATCAATCTGAATTGCGAAATGTGCAAATTACTGGCGGTACGCCGTGTTACTTACCGACGGTCATTCCGACCGAAGCGGGCCGACGCTTTTCCCTCGTTCGTCCGCGAACGAGTCGGCCCGCGCAGCGGAGGAATCTCTCTTCGATCCCTCGTGCAAGCCAAGCTCGTCTGGCCCTACTCCAAATTGCTCACCTGTGTGAATTAACCGGCGCACAATTCGCGATGCTGCGAAAAGTTGTAATCTCAGCTGCTGCTTCCTGGCTCCGTGGTGTTTATTTCGTTGCTTCGGCTGATACTGACCAATTTATTGCAGCTTCAGCGCCATGATCGTGATCCGCACGATGTCAGATGTAACGCTGGCTGGATATGCTCCTGCGCTTAACTCCGTTCCACCGCCTGTGAACGCCTTGAGTTTCCATCCGCTCAGCGTCGCACTCGCCACCGGGATGTAATAGCCAGAGTTGCCGTTCTGGCTATCCGCAAAAATCTGCATAATTTGCGAGCTGCTAAGTTTGTCGTCGACCGTGGTGAAATCCAGAGTGTCCCCGCCCACCGTGTAGCTTCCGGAAAACGCCAGTGTCCCAATGGCATACACAAAATTATTCCCCGAAGCATCCACATTCCCCGGCAAAACAGTAATCTGAATAGCCATCTGAGAATCTCCTCGCCTTCGTTATCAATCCAACAATCAGCGCCACTAAAACGGGGTGTATCCGCTCCGCGCCGAAAACGGTCTTCGCCGGTGCGAGCTTTGCTGTTCGCGCCGCACCGCGGCACTCACTAAATCCTCAATTGCATCGCTGGCCGCGTCGTCCCACTTTTGCGCCAGCGGACTGCCCCGCGACCATCCTGCCAGCGCCGCGGTCGCGTCTGTAAAATCGGGATACGCCTTTGCATATCGCAAGCGGATCTGCGTGTCTTGCGTGGCCCCTAAAAAATACAATCCATCCGCGCGCCATTCCCATTAAAGTGAGGGCGATAATGGCGGTCACGCTGGTAACAAATGCGCGTTTGCAATTCATTGGAATAGTTTTAGAGATCGCGGGAATCGCGTCTGCAGCCGGGGGAGTAATTCTCACCTTTTCGCACCGCTTCCCCATCGCTCCCTCCCCCGCCCGTCTTTTTTTCTCTTCGGTGAACCTTCCTAAGTAATTTTCTAAGCGTGAGGCCTTCAACTCGTCCTCGGAGCGGCCTTTCGTCTTCGTGTGGATATGTTCGATTTGCGAACGCTTCTGCTTGCCGGGTTTTTAGTCTTGCCGTATCTGCGCTCCAGCTTTTCGCCTAGATGTTTCTTCTCGAGCTTCGCGAGCACATCCTCCAGTGCGCAGCTAGCGCAAACTCCCAGCATCACCCCCGCAACGATATCCGAATGCCGCCGGCACAGCGCGTATCCCGGTTGAGCCCGCCGCACGCAAGGAATCCACGCCGCTCGCGACCCAGGGATCGCCGAAAAGGCAATGCACTTTTTCATTTCCAATTGGATTTACAGCGATCACAAACCAACTCTGCTACCGCGAGAATCTTTCTTACGCAACGGCCCCAGTTCAATTCACACAGCCCGAAACGCTTTTGCGCCCAGGCGTCGCTCAATCACCCGCCCGGAGTGCTTCTGTCCAGGCCTGCCTGACAGTTATTTGTCAGGCGTCCTTCAGTTAACAGTGATGCTAAAGCTTGCAGGCAAACCGGGGAGCGTTGTTGCAGTAGCAGTAGACCCGTTTGGGCTTGACTCCGTGCCATCAGCCATCTGCGCGGTAGCCCCAAAAATATGCACACCACTCTTTAGCGAGAGCTGCCCGCTCGTCCCGGTAATTCCGCTCACCGGCCCATTCGCCCCAGCCGGCGCTGTAATGGAAAACAACTTCACCGGAGTCCCGGTCGTCACGTCATAAATATTGAATTGCTGCAAACAATTCTTCGTAACCGTAGTGCTGCAAGCCCCATCCGTAGTGAAATCATAGTTCAACGTCACGGCCACAGTATGCCCCGTCGCCGCCCGGGCCGCCGCCACAACCAAAAACATCAAACCCACATACACCAGCATCTTCCTCATAATCAATTCCTTTCCTGCATCTCGGTTTCCTCGATCCTTCTTTTTCCGAATTTGGGTTTTTCAACTCAGGGTTGTCGACTCTTGCTTTGTCGAACCTCGAATCTCGAACCTCCGAATCTCTAAATCATCAGCTTGGCTGTCAGCCCTGCTCCCCCGGTCGATGAAACAAACTTAATCCGCAAAAATTTCGCCTGTACCCCCGTCACCGGTCGCGCCTCTCCTCCAGTAGCAGTCGTCGTATCCACGGTCTGATATTCCGCATCCACGTCCGCCATCGCCGCCTGCAACACAATGCTCACCGCAGTCGGCGCCGTCCCGAATATCGTCTGCCATCGCACCGCCGCCCCGGTATCCGGCTGCCCAGCAAAACTAGAAATCGCAAACTGTGTCCCAGCCTGCGTGCTCCCAGGAAAAGCCTCGTTGTTAAAGCTGAACCCCACATCCCCAGGCGCCAGCGAAATCGGCGGAAGTAAATTCTGATAGCTAGGCATCTCAGCTCCTTTTTCAATCAACAAGTAGTTCAAACACGCACTCCAGTGCGCCAAGACACACCACGGCCAGGTCAAAAAACGGCAAAGTTAAAAAAGTTTTAAAGAACGGGATCGGCTACCGGCAGGCCCTAAATCGGGATAGGGGGAGCAGTCACCTGCTCGCCCCTCCCACACCACCGTACAGGCGGGTCCGCATACGGCGGTTCAGCAAGTTGAGCCCTTGCGGGCCGGAGGTTCGAGTCGTCGTTCGCCACA
>JAUTXJ010000061.1 GCA_030838075.1 Acidobacteriaceae bacterium | reverse complement strand
CGCCGACCACCACCATGGTGGCGTTGCTGGGAGAATAGCCCATGGCGAAGTGACGCTTAAGGTCATCGATGGTCCAGTGTTCGATGTCACTCATCCATCCCAGCACGGGCCATTGGTACGGATGGGCGATGAAGGCAGTGGCCCACAACTGCTCGTCCAGCAATCCTCCGTTGTCGTTATCCACGCTGGAGCGGCGCTCGGAGGCCACTACTTGTCGCTCGGACTCGATCTTTTGTGGATCGAAACTCAAATTCTGGATGCGATCGGCCTCGATATCGAAAATGAGCGGCATGGCCGAGCGCGGAAACCAATCCTGATAGACGGTGACGTTTTGGCTGGTGTAGGCGTTGTTGGAGCCGCCATTCGCTTCCATAACTTTATCCAGTTCGCCGGGTCCGTACTTTTTTGCGCCGTTAAACATCATGTGTTCAAAAAAGTGGGATATGCCAGTGGTGCCGGGTCGTTCATTGCGAGATCCGACGCGATAAAAAATGTAGAGCGCCACGTTGGGAATGCTGTGATCGCTTTGCACCAGCACTTTCATTCCATTTTTTAACGTGCGTTCGGCGACCGGAAACTCCTGCGCAACCGCAGGCGTTTCAGCCGAAATACAGGATGCAACACACACCATCGCGAGCGTTGCCAACCGTGCCCAGTTTTTTTTCATGAACCACCCTTACGCGGGACTCTGTCTTCCATCAGACGTATAAAGCGCACAGAATGTTGCTGAACGTTGCTCGAATGCCGGTAAATAGCGCTGACTCGGTAGAATTCAAGGCAACAGTGCGAAAACCCGCACCGGTCCACCAGACCCGCCTTCCAGCTTGATGGGTGCAACAACCAAAAACACGCCTGCTTCCGGCACCGCGCTTAAATCTGATAAATTTTCCAGGTGATAGAGGCCCGCGCCCAGCGCCAAATGGTGAACGCTAAAATCTTCGGACGCTCCGTAATCGACGCTTAAGGTGTCACAGCCCAGACCGCTTACTCCACGATCGATGAGCAGCTTGGCAGCCTCGATCGAATAACCGGGGAAGTGCATTTTCCCCTGCTGATCCTGGTTTCGATATTTCTGCACGTCTGGCCAGCGCGAGGCCCAGCCGGTGCGCAGCAGTGCGATGGCGCCGCGCGGAATTCGCCCGTGCGCGCGCTCCCATTTTTCGATCTGACTCACCGGCAGGCGATAATCCGCGTCTTTGGCCGCTTCGTCACGGACATCCAGCAGCACTGCGGGGCCGAAAAATTTGTTTGCCGGGATTTGATCTACCGTAGCCTTGCCTGGCGGGAAATGCGCCGGCGCATCGAGGTGCGTGCCGTAATGCTCCAGCATCCAAAAACTTCTGGTGAAGTATCCATTTTTCTCGACGGTGGCATTAATTTTGGCTTCAAAATATTTTTCGTCACCCGGCCAGGGCACCAGCTTGTCATTAATCGCGTAGCTAAGATCAATCACGCGCGTTTTTCCGCCAGGTATGCCTTGCAACATCGAGTCTTGTGACGAAATTTTGGGAGGAACGGTCATGAACGCGGTGATACAAACGAGCAATATGCCTGTACGAGTCAACATGGATATGAATCCAACCTTACGGATCAATGGCGCCGCCAGCAGCCATCGCAAATTAAGCTGACAGCTAGGGCAGTGGTATCCCTGGTGTGGCCACGATTCCGGCCATTCGCAATATTTCCTGGTATTCGCCTTCGGTGATGGACGAGACGACCAGGCGGACATTTTTCAGCATTTTTACTTTTTTTAACGCTGGGTTGGCGCGCATTTCCGCGAGGGTAATTTGTCTAGGTAGCTTGTCGAACGCTCGCAGGTCCGCCACCAGATTTTTCTCTTTACGGTCGTGGGGGTCGGGATATGGGTCACGGGTAATTTCGGCGATGGAGTACAGCGACCGTTCCGGGGCAGAGTGGTAGCACAGTACCCGGTCGCCCTTGCGCACCTGCTTGAGGGCGCGAATGGCGTCAGGTTTGGAACCGGCACCGTGCCACATCTCCTTACCCTTCACGAACAGCGTGTCCCAGTGATAGTGGTGAGGGTCGGCGCCGAAAATCCAGTAATGTCGTTGCGAGGTCGGAATGGCCATCGAGGCTTCGAGTCGGCCAGCAATATACACGGCAGGGGCCAAAAAGCGAAACAAAATGTGAGGGTTAGCCAGGTACGGGGCAATTAAATCTGCCTAATCCTGCAGCCATAAGCACCGGGAGCGCGTACGGTTACCTATGGTACTTGTTTTCTTCAGGATACGGGATTGCCGAGGAAATACCTACGCCGGAGTGCCCACGTCCACATACAGGTCTTCGCCACGCTGCTCAACGAGGTAGCGGGCGACTCCAGCGCTTTGGTTCCCAGAGACCTTCCCAGAAGTGACGTCAAAGCTCCACCCGTGCCAGGGACACGTAACCATGTTCCCTTGTAGAGAGCCTTGACCCAGGGGGCCTCCGCGGTGAAGACAGGTATTGTTGAGCGCGTGAAATTGGCCGCCGACGTTAGCCAGCGCAATCGAGATTCCCTCCAGCCGTATTTCCCGGATTTGGCCCGGAGCGATCTCAGCTGCCTTCGCAACGTACACAAATGCCATGGTCGCTCCTTGAATAAATCAGAGACTTATATGGTATCCGCGGAAAGTTGTTGTTTGCCAGTAGTGGGGGACGGTCGACTCGGTGGGGGTGATTCAACAACCTCTTCACTGTAATTGCGGTTCTCAGCTTCTCAGCAAAACTACTTAACTTGCTCAGGCTCAATCCTTATCACGTTGCGGCCATCGCGTTTCGCCTCGTACAGGGCTTTGTCGGCACGGCGTAGCAACGTCGTGAAATCGATATTTTCTTTTCCCCTAAGGCCCGCGATTCCAAAGCTTGCGGTTATAGAAACTTTTTCAAAGCCTAATTCGAACTGTTCTGCCGCCAACTTTTCTCGGAAGCCTTCTATTGTTTTGTATAACGCGTCGCCCTCCACATGGGTGATCACCATTAGAAATTCATCGCCCCCTAACCGGCCGCAAATATCTGACGCGCGAATCACTGTTTTCAGAATGTCGGCGAATTTTTGGAGCATGGCGTCACCGCCAGGGTGGCCGTACGTATCGTTAATGGTCTTGAACGAATCCAGGTCCGCAAGCACTACCCAGTATGGGAATCCGTGGCGTACAGCTGCCCGCAATTGCCGCGCACCCCATTCTTCAATGGCCCGCCTGTTCGGCAATCCTGTAAGCGAATCGCTGTGGGCCATCTCTTCGAGCAGCTTGTTTTTGGCATCGATCTGGCGGTGAAGATCAATAATCCGGCGGCCTACGCCGATGCGCGCCAGTAACTCGCCGGGATCGAATGGTTTTGTTAAATAATCATCCGCGCCTGCAGCCAGTCCTTTAACGACGTTGTCTTTCTCGGCGATGCTGGTAAGCAAGATGATGTAGGTGTATCCGGGGTGAACATCCGAGCGTAGGCGCAAGCATAGATCGAGCCCGGATAAATCGGGCATCATCCAATCGCTAATGACAATGGCAGGGAGATGACGCGCAAACAATTCGAGCGCTTCGCTCCCACTCTTGGCAAACATCAGGGAATAGGAATTGCCTTCCAAGGCATGTTCGACAAGCTTGCGAGACACGGCAGAATCGTCCACTATCAGGATTTGCAATTCCTGCGCAGCGGAATCGTTCGTGCACAATTCACCTTCTATCGACGCGGGCCTAACCATTTCGAACCACCTAACGTGCGAGCGAATCCTTTCGCTCTATTTTAGCAGTGGTCTTTGGAAGGAATTTTGAGTTGCTGAGCATGGTTCGCAAAGGTAACCGCTTCGTTATGGGTTTGAGACATGGCAACTGATATGGCAGCGTCGCTTGTAGCTCCATGGTGCGGAAAAGGAGGTCGGCTGTTTTAGGTTAGCCTTATCTAAAATTAGCCGGCAGCCTGTACTTTGGCGAGCAATTCGACGAATTTCTGCTTGCGCTCGGATTGGTCGTGGCCACCCTCGGCGTCCGCCAGTTGAGTAATGTTCATGGAGCAGAATTTTGGCCCGCACATGGAGCAGAACTTCGCTTCCTTGTAAAAATCGTCGGGTAAGGATTCGTCATGCATGGCGCGCGCGGTCGAGGGGTCGAGCGAAAGTTCGAATTGTTTGTTCCAGTCAAACAGGAACCGGGCATAACTGAGGGCGTCGTCGCGGTCACGTGCGCCCGGACGGTGTCGTGCTACATCAGCCGCGTGGGCTGCAATTTTGTAGGCGATCACTCCTTGCTTCACGTCTTCCGGATTTGGCAGGCCTAGATGCTCTTTGGGCGTCACATAGCACAGCATGGATGCACCATGCCATCCAATCATGGCCGCGCCGATCGCGCTGGTGATGTGGTCGTAGCCGGGCGCTATGTCGATTACCAGCGGTCCTAGCGTATAGAAGGGCGCTTCGTGGCACCATTCCATTTCCTTGTCGACTTGCTCTTTGATCTTGTCCAGCGGCACGTGGCCGGGGCCCTCGATCATCACCTGAACGTCATGCTCCCAGGCCTTGGTGGTCAGCTCGCCTAGCACTTTCAATTCGGCGAATTGCGCCTCGTCGCTGGCGTCCGCGATGCATCCGGGGCGCAAGCCATCGCCGAATGAAAAGCTGACATCGTGTTTTTTGAAAATTTTGCAAATGTCTTCGATATTTTCGTACAGGAAATTCTGTTTTTTGTGATGCTCCATCCAGTGCGCCATTAATGACCCGCCCCGGCTCACGATGCCGGTGATTCTCTTGCGCACCAACGGCACATGCTCGCGCAGCACTCCGGCATGGATGGTCATATAGTCCACGCCTTGCTCGGCTTGCTCTTCTATGACTTGCAGCATCAGGCCGAGGGTCAGGTCTTCAGGACGGCGCACGCGGGAAATTGCTTCGTAAACCGGCACCGTTCCCACCGGAACGGGCGAAGCGTCAATAATGGCTTTGCGGATCTTGGGGATGTCGCCGCCGGTGGAGAGGTCCATCACGGTGTCGGCGCCGTAGTGCACGGCGTGATGTAGCTTCTTCAGCTCTTCGTCAATATTGGAGGTCGTGGCAGAATTTCCGATGTTGGCGTTGATCTTGCATTTGCTGGCGATGCCGATGCCCATCGGTTCCAGGTTGCGATGGTTCACATTGGCGGGAATAATCAGGCGCCCGCGAGCGATTTCGCTGCGAATCAGCTCCGGGTCAATCTTCTCGCGCCCTGCGACGAAGCGCATTTCTTCGGTGATTACGCCCCGGCGGGCCCAATGCATCTGGGACATGTTGCGGTTGCCGTTCGCCGATGACTGCTCGCTTTCGCGCTTTTCGATCCACTTATCCCGAAACGCCATAAATCCCCCTCAGAAAGCTCACACAGCGAACGGAAGCCGTCTGCTTGGTGCGAACAAGAAGTATCGCACCGGGCTCAGGGTGCCGCAACTAAGCCCCCGAAACCGGAAATGGTCTTTGGCGGCTTCATTCCGCCGCATGAATGGCGTGACAATTTCTAAGCGGTTAGATCTCTTCGTCGTCCTCGCCGGGGCGGCGTATCACTGTGGTCTTGTGGGTAATTCTGACGCTATGTGCGCGAATTCCGGCCACGATGGCTCGCCGCATTTCTACTGGTAGCATTTCTGGGGCAAAGACGCCGGCCAAATCCCGCGGGAAAAATTTGATGAATAATGCGGCCACGTGGGCGGTGGCGTATGCCACTGGCGTGGTGAAGAGGCCCTGCTGCCTGATTTGATAAAGGGTCGGAAACATGCAATCGGTTCGAGTCTGCAAGTGCAGGTCTTCTTTTTTGCCGCGCTTGATGCCGCTGACCAGTACCACGGCGGCGAAACGCGCATTTTGCAAAACACCTTGCCGGATCAATTTGGCGATCATTCGTGGCGAAGACGTTTGCGGGAAGTTTTTCTTCTGCATTCCGCGCGATTTCGATAGTTTTCCCTGTTTGTACCAACGGCGCAGGCGGTCAAATTCGTTGCCGCCGATTTTCACGTCCATGTTTCGCATGGGAATGAAATAGGGAATCGTGGTGACCTCATCTTGGGCGGCTAATACCACGATGGCAGTTCCGATAGGCTCGGGAAATCTGAATTTCTCCAGTTCGGCAAAACGCTTCTCCATCCGGAATTTTCCGTTGCGGTAAACGCGCGGGTTGGAAATGGCCTCGTCGAAGGAGACTTCCGGGGACCATTGCGAGATAGGGTCGCGGCTTTCGGTGCTCTCGTACAAGCGGATCTGTACCGACTCGACTTCATGGAGCGATTCCGTGGCACGCTTAACCAGCAAATTTGTCAATCCCGGCGCGGCCCCGGTGTTGATCAAGGCGATGCGCTTCTTGGCTTCAAAGCGTTTGGCGAACGCGAATTGTTCGGATTTAAAGGGATTGCGCGTTAGGTGCGAGCTTAAGTCCAGGTAATGCGCGCGCAATCGCAGCGCGGCACGCATGACGATCTGGTTGAAGACGGACGCGGAAGCGTTGACGATCAACTGGCAACCGCGGCCTGCGCGAACGATACCGCGTAAATTTCGGGCGTTGACTTCAGTAACGGGAATGGTGCTTTTCCTGCCGAGGAATTTGCGCGCGCGCTCGAGGTCGCGGTCACCGCACCAAACGTCGTGTCCCTGACGCTCGAGCAGCTGTGCAAGGAGTGAACCGGTGGCACCGGCTCCCAAAACGAAGATGCGCATGTGTGGGCAAAACTCTACCACACCCGAATTGCGATGTGGCCGCAAGAGGATTAGACTGAAGCTGTAACTCCGATCCTTGCCGCCTAAACGGAGATAAAACCGATGGCGCTAGGGACGATGCGATCCGCTTATTGATCTGGCGACTGATCGCTCAGGGTTCGGGTGGAAACGCCCGGGCCTCCCGGTATTTGGAAAGGAGCTCTTCTCCGAAAGTTATTTCGGACGGCGCCCGATTCCATTTACTGGATCGGGTTTTTTGCTTTTTAGGGCCGTTGGAACAAACATGGCGCTTCACGACAAGTTCGGCAGGCAGATCACCGATCTGCGTATCTCGGTCACGGATCGTTGCAATTTCCGTTGCGTGTACTGCCGGTCGGCGGACCCGGAGAACTATCGGGCTAAGGATGAAATTTTGTCCTGGCCGGAGCTTTATCGTCTGGCAGGCATTTTCAAGACACTAGGCGTTCGAAAGATGCGGGTTACCGGCGGCGAGCCGCTGGTGCGGCCGGGCGTCGAAGAGTTCATTTCGCACCTACGAGACCTGGGTGTTGAAGATATTTCCATGACCACGAATGGTCATCTGCTATCAGAGCGTTGCGCGCGCTTGGTTTCCGCCGGCTTGCAGCGCATCAATATCAGTCTTGATTCGCTGGACGCCGCGAAATTCGAGCGCATTACGCGCACGAAATTGTTTGCGTCGGTGATGAACGGCATCGATGTAGTGCAAGCCTCAGCTCTCGCGCCGGCCAAAATAAATGCGGTTCTGGTGCGCGGGATTAATGATAACGAGGTGCAAGATTTCGCGGTCTTCGCTCGGGAGCGCGACGTAGTGATGCGCTTCATTGAATTCATGCCGCTGGACGCCGATCACCACTGGAATCGCAGCCTGGTAGTGCCTGCTGCCGAAGTTCACCGTCGGATACATGCACGCTGGCCGCTGGAAGAAATTCCTCACCATTACAGTGAGACGGCGCGAAAATACCGCTTCGCGGATGGCGCGCCAGGTGAAATAGGATTAATCGCGCCGGTAACTCAGCCCTTCTGCGGGCACTGCTCGCGTATACGGCTGACCGCGGACGGGAAAATTAGAACATGCTTATTTAGCAAGGAAGATCACGATCTGCGGTCGCTATTGCGCGAAGGCGCGGGCGACGAAGATCTCGTGACTTACATCACTTCGGTGGTGATGGAAAAGGAAGAAGGCCATAGGATTAACGAAAAGGATTTTCACCCCCCCAATCGCTCGATGGTCTTCATTGGCGGTTAAGCCGGTCGAAACTTTGCCGTGACCCGGTAGCTTTTTGGGCGTAGGCTGCGGTCATTGGGCTGTTTTCCGGGAACTGTTTGGCCTCTTTTCGGCATCACACTAGATACCCGTCAATACTCACTCAACAAGGCTCTCATATGGCAGACGAAGACGACCAAGATCAGGACGAAGCACAAGAACAGCCGCGACGTCTCTTTACGCTTACGGAAGCGGAACGCGCGCGCAAGGAAATTGAGCCGGTGCTGGTGGAAGCGATGGGTTGCCGCAAGAAGCTTGCTGGCCTGGAAAGCGATTTGTCCGCGGTTTCTTCACGCATCGCGATGATGGGCGGCGTTATCGTGCCGTACGAAAAACTTGCGGCGGTGCGCTTGCAACATGATCAACTGGCAGAGACATTTAATTCCGCGCTCACGCAAATCATTGAAACGGGATGCGTGATTAAAGATCTGGATGTGGGCTTATTGGATTTCCCAGCGATCATTGATAATCAGGATGTTTACCTGTGCTGGAAACTGGGCGAGGACCGCATTCGCTTTTATCACCGCCAGGACGAGGGGTTCGCGGGCCGTAAGCCTCTGGACCCGCGTGATCTTGGTTCGAGCGACATCGTTCAGTAAGTTATTTAGCACGCGCCCACGCAAGTGCCATAAAAACTGGCAATCTCCTCGCTAAAAGGATTTTCTTGTCGACACCTCCTGAAAATCGTCTGAAAGATTCCGCCAGTCCCTATCTGCGATCTGCCGCGCATCAACCTATCGATTGGTATGAGTGGGGAGACGCGGCATTCGAACGCGCTAAAGCCGATGACAAACCCATGCTGCTCGATATTGGCGCAGTGTGGTGTCACTGGTGCCATGTCATCGACCGTGAATCGTACGAAAATCCCACCATCGCCAAGATTATCAGTGACAATTTTATCGCCGTGAAAGTGGATCGCGACGAGCGGCCCGACGTGGATTCACGATATCAGTCGGCGATCAGTTCCATCTCCGGACAAGGGGGCTGGCCGCTCACTGGATTTTTGCTTCCCGACGGGCGTCCGTTTTTTGGCGGCACCTATTTTCCCCCTGAGGACCAGATGGGCCGTCCGGGATTCCGGCGCGTTCTTCTGGCGGTGGCTGAATCGTACCGCAGCAAACGCGCTGAGCTGGAGCGGGCCGCAGGTTCGCTGGCGGAGGCAGTGGCGCAGGCAGAAGTATTTACAGGCGCTCGCGCCGCGTTTGATCCGAGTGTTGTGGAAGCGCAAATCGCGTCGATTACGCAGCTTTTCGATATCAAGAATGGCGGCTTCGGCAGCGCGCCAAAATTTCCTCACGCTTCGGCGATGGATCTAATTCTGGAGCGCTACCAGCAAAATGGCGAAAAGCATTTGCGGGCCATGGCCGAAAGCACGCTGGAAAAGATGGCGCGCGGCGGCGTTTACGATCAGCTCGCGGGCGGCTTCCATCGTTACTCTGTGGACGAACGGTGGCTAGTGCCGCATTTCGAAAAGATGAGCTACGACAATTCCGAGCTGCTGCGAAATTATCTGCATGGCTGGCAGGTTACGCAGAACCCATTTTTGCGGCAGACCGCCGAGGGCATCATTGCGTGGGTCAACGAAGTATTGTCTGACCAGGAAAACGGCGGCTTCTACGCCAGCCAGGACGCCGATTACTCGCTGGACGATGATGGCGATTATTTTACGTGGACGCTGGAGGAGCTACGGGCCGCATTGAGTCCTGAGGAAGCTCGTGTCATGGAGCTCTATTACGATGTCGAGACGCACGGCGAAATGCACCATAATCCCGCCAAAAATGTTTTGTGGATTGCTCGCGATGCAGCGGACATCGCCGAGCAGCTAGGATTGGCAGAGGCGGCGGTAGCCGCCACGATCGCCCAGGCGAAAGCAAAAATGCTTGCCGCCCGGCTGGCACGTCCGACGCCTTACATAGACCAGACCATGTACGTTTCGTGGAACGCCATGTTTGTGTCCGCTTATCTTGAGGCGGCTCGAGTATTGGACGGAGTCGTAGCTGAAAGTTGCCGCCGCTTTGCGTTGAAAACTCTCGAACGCATGCTCAAGGAAGTGTGGAGCGAATCGCGCGGGTTTGCTCACCGCGTCGGCGGTCCGGCGCTGGAAGGCTCGCTGGACGATCAGATTTTTGGTGTATTGGCTTTGCTCGATGCGTACGAAACGACGCTGGAATCGCGCTATTTTGATGCTGCGAAAAAAACAATGGACCTCGCCATCGCCCGGTACGGCGATCCAGATGGCGGCGGTTTTTTTGATCGTCCCAGCGATGCCGCGCCCATGGGCGGCCTGGATGTGCGGCGAAAACCGTTTCAGGATTCACCCACGCCCAGCGCCAATTCCATCGCGGCCATAGCTTTGATTCGTCTTCACTCCTTCAGCGGTGAAGAAATATATCGTGTCACCGCGGAAAGAACGCTGGAGGTTTTTGCGGGTATAGCGCCGCGATACGGGCTATTCGCCGCGACTTATGGACTTGCGGCCACGCTTTTCGCGCATCACCCGCTGCAAATTGTCATTACCGGCGCCGCGGACGATTGGGTGGCACAATCACTCGAATTGGCGGCGCATCGCGTATTTCGCTTTGGTAAAGCTGTGCTTCGTGTAACTCCAGGGACAAAACTCGCAGCTCTTGCGGGCGCGTTGAAAGAAACTCTTCCGCATCTTCGCGCGGACAAACCCGTCGCGATTGTCTGCGTTGGTCAAAGCTGCTTGCCGCCCGCGACGGACGCAGCTCAGTTAACAGCGTTGCTCCAGAACGTGCTCCAAGATGGGGTAGCTGGCGCTGCCGCGCCCGCCTAGAAAAATCAGCTGAAAAATAAACGGACCCGACACATCGTCGAGCCCGTCTCAGACTGTCCCAGGTTTTCTCGCTTACTTTTTGGGACGCGATTCGGGCGGCACCAATCCAGACAACCGGTAATACACCACCAATTGCCCGTAGTGTTCACCGGAGTGCTCGATCAGGCCATAAGCTAAATCGGAAACGTGCACTTGCTGTTTGCTCTCTGGATCCGCAATTAATTCCGCCATGCCCTTATCGCCTTTTGCTTTTATCGCGGCAGCACCATCTTCGACTTCCTTTTTCACAAAGGCCACAACGTCCGCCTTGGTTTTGTAGGTGGCGCGCGGAGGATTTTCACTTCCCGGCGCCTTTCCCGTAACTGGGCCAGTGAAATACTCCATTGACCCTGCGGCGTGCAGAAGTTGCTCGGCGAAACTGCGCATTTCTGGCTTAGGTTTGAAATCGTATTTGTCTTCGGGAAAATCATCGGCCATGGTGATCAGCTTTCGTCCAATTTCATTCCATTGCGCCAGAACGATCTGCGAACTGCTAGGCATGGCCTTCGAAGCATCGTTTTTTTGCTGCGCGAACAGCGGACCTGTACATAGTCCGGTCATTAACAACAAAATCGTAGCCTTCATTACTTTTGTCATGCATATCCTCCGGTTTTCAACAAATACCTAGCCGGGACGCCGGGCTTTGGCTCCACATCTTACTCCTGAAACAACCGCGGGCCTCATAACAAGTCAGATAAAAGCCGCGTGTTACAATCAGGTGAGGTAGCCGAGGAATTATTTTCGTGAACTGGGCTTTCTTTGTGGTTCGTGTTGTGATCATTGCGGGCGTTTTGTCGCTATTTTTCTTCTCGCAGCGGTTCTGGCATCGCGCCATCTGGCGCTCCACGGCCAATTTTCGCAGCCAATGGCTGCGCGTGGCGGCACGCTTGTTGTGGCTGACCATGATATTTCTGGTTGTCTCCGCGTTTGTAGATGGCGTACGCATGGACCATCATCACCTGATACCGCGAGGAACATTCGTTTCCGTGCTGGTAGGCTTATGGTTTTTCAGCGCGGTTTTTGGATTCGTGGCAGTAAAACTTGTGCGCGGCGTGGATCTTTTGTGGACCAGAATTCGCAGGAACCGGCAAGCGCAACCAGCCACCGCGACAATTCAACCCGGCCGTAGCCTCGCTAGCGCCGCGAGTGTGGAACAACTCCGCGATCCGGGGCGGCGTTATTTTTTTCGTGCCGCCACGGCCGCCGCGGGAGCCGCACCATTCCTTGGCGCCATGTATGGCTACGCCGCCGAGCGTCTCAAATACCAGGTGCGCCGCGAGGAAATTCCCATCCCCAATCTGAATCCCGCCCTCGATGGCTTATCCATTGTGCAGCTCAGCGATATTCACCTGAGCGGCTACATGCCTCGCGCACAGGTGCGGCGCGCCGTGGAAATGGCTAACGAACTTGGCGCCCACCTCGCAGTTGTAACCGGCGATTTCATCACCGGCGCGAGCGACCCGTTGCAGGATTGCATTGACGAAATTCGGCAATTGCGCGCGCCACTGGGCACCTGGGGTTGCAATGGCAACCATGAAATTTACGCGAGTGTGGAAGACCTGGCGCAATCCTTATTTGCGCAGGCGGGGATGAAGCTGTTGCGCGGAGAAAACGCCCAGCTTACTTTTAATGGCGCGCCATTCAATTTGATCGGGGTCGATTATCAGCGCGAACGCACCAATGCAGGTCAGAAAAAACAAACCCTTACAGATGTTGAGCAACTGGTTCACAGGGATATGCCCAATATCCTGCTTTCACACAATCCCAATTCTTTTCCGCGCGCGGCGGAACTGGGCATAGAACTTTCGCTGGCCGGTCATACTCATGGCGGCCAAATTCAGGTAGAAATTCTCGATCATCGTCTCAGCCCGGCGCGGTTCATCACCGATTACATCGCGGGGCTTTATCAACGGCCGTTGTTCGCGCCATCGCTCGATACTCCCCGATTTTCGAGCGTGGATGGCTACTCCGAGGCCCCCAGAGTTTCACGGTTTCCGGCCATGGTAAACCCCACGGGAATGGCCTCGATTTACGTGAATCGTGGTCTCGGAACGGTCGGGGCTCCGGTGCGCATCGGCGTACCACCGGAGATTACGCTGATAGTTCTGCGCCGAGCTTAAATTAAACTTCGCTACGTTCAGAATTCCGGCTGGCATCAGGCCGATTTTATGGCCGCGCTTCAAAAATCAAGTTAAACGGTGTTTGCGTGGCACGGCGGAAATGCGAAAAGCCTCCGGTGGTGACCACCTCGCGCAAACGTTTCTCACCGGCCTGGGCTCCGAGCGCAAGTCCCACTTCTTGCGAAAGCGAAGCCGGCGTGCAGAGTAGCGTAGAGGCTCCGTAAAACGCGCGGCCAATGGGATTCAAATTGTCTTCCAGCTTGTCGCCGGCAAAAGGTTCCACGATCATCCAAGTGCCATCTTTCTTAAGGGTGCTGCGGACATGCGTGGAAGCACCCACGGGATCACCCATGTCGTGCAAGCAATCAAAAAAAGTCACGAAATCGTAATCCGTCCCGGGATAATTTTTGGCGCTGGCAACTTCGAAGCGAATGCGCTCGACAACCCGCGCGTCTTTGGCACGCTGTTTCGCTGTCTCGATCGATTTTTCGTGATAGTCGAATCCCACAAACTCAGAATTGGGGTACGACTTGGCCATCAGAATCGTGGAGGCACCAAGTCCGCAGCCGACGTCGGCTACCCGAGCGCCCTTTTTTAATTTTTCTTCCACGCCGGCCATAGAGGGTATCCAGGCGCTGATCAGATTCGCGGCGTAACCCGGGCGAAAAAATCGCTCCGTGCCAACGAAAAGTTCATGGTGATGTTCGTGCCAACCCATGCCTTCGCCGGTTTTGAAGCGCTCGGTGATTTGCTCTTCCGCTTTTATGGCTGCGAGCGCCGCTTGAAAAGCGCCGGGAAGGAATACGGGGCTGGATTCGTCGGCCATGGCAAATGCTTGCTCTTCACTTAGATGAAAAGTTCCTTTCGCGGCGTCGTAGGTGATGTATCCACCCGCAGCCTGTTCGCTAAGCCATTCGCGAATGTAACGCTCTGATGTGCCGGTGGCCTTGGCGAGTTGCGCGGGGGTTTGCGGTCCGCTTTTTGCGAGGGCTTTATAGAGGCCCAACTTGTCTCCGATGCGAACCAGTGCGGCGTTAAAAGTAGCGCCAAAATCAACAATGGCTTTGCCCAAAAATTCATGCAATTTGTCTTGATTAATGCTCATAGGACGCTCCTCGGTGGGTGACGGTGTGGTTAGCCGCATTCTAGGAGGCTCTTGCGCGACCGGCAAGCAGAAAGTTTCAGCAGCAGCGGTTGGGGCGAGAGTAGCGGCGGTTCACTCGTTCGACGTAGAACTCGCCGGGGGTCAGCAGGCAGCATTTTTCGGGCTTCGTTCTATGCGCTTGCAGATAGCGTTCGTAGGCGCTGTCGCCGCACCATTCACGAATTCCCAGCCACAGCTTAGCCGCCAAACGTTTTATCCAAATTGCGATCGCGGCAACATGCGGTTTCTCCATGTGACCGTGAGCTGGAGCTTCGACTTGTACGGGATGCATGCTCATCCCTCCATCGCAGGCGCATCGGGTTCCGCGGCGGTTGCGGTATAGGAAGCACCGGAAAAATTTTCAGGCCAACGCGTGGCAACGTAGGCAGTTTCGTGTAAAACGGATTTGGGATCCTCGCTCAAGATGCGGTACCACTGCATCAGCGCTTCGATGATCAGAACGATAATCATCGCGGCCAACACCGCAGTGACGGCGGAATCCAGCCGCTGATTGAAAATCACACGTTGAGTATCGGCAATTTTTGCTGCGGGAATTTTGCCCGCTGCAATTTGCGCTGCAAGTGTGTTTGCGTAGGAGAGAAATCCCAACCGAGGATTTGGGTCGAATATTTTCTGGTAGCTGGCGGTCATGGTGATGATGACCAGCCAAGTCATGGGGGTGAGTGTCAGCCAAATCCAGCGGATACGTTTCATCTTCAAAAGAATTGTGGTGGCCACCACCAGCGCCACAGCCGCGAGGAGTTGGTTCGAAATGCCAAACAAAGGCCACAGCGAATTGATTCCGCCCAGCGGATCAACGACACCTTGATATAAGAAATATCCCCAGGCTCCCACGATCAACGCGCTGGAAATTAAAATTCCCGGCCACCAGCCCGTTCTGGCGAATGGCTTCCACACTCGCCCGCCAAGTTCCTGCACCATAAAACGACCCACGCGTGTTCCAGCATCAAGCACGGTGAGAATAAACAGCGCTTCGAACATGATCGCGAAGTGGTACCAAATGCTCAGCAGGTGCGGCCCGCCGATGGTGCTCGAAAATATCTGGGCCATGCCCACCGCCAAAGACGGCGCGCCACCCGCGCGATTCAGTAAAGTTTGCTCTCCCACGGAGCGCGCCAGATCGGTCATGGTTTGCGCCTGGAGTGGATAGCCCCAACTGCTGATGGTTGCAGCCGCGGCATCGGAAGTCGCGCCCACGATACTCGCAGGGCTGTTGATCGCAAAATACACGCCGGGGGTCATGGCGCATGCGGCAATCATGGCCATAACGCCGACGAAAGATTCCATCAGCATCGCGCCATAGCCAATAAATCGCGCGTGGCCTTCGCGGAGGATCATCTTGGGTGTAGTGCCGGAAGAAATCAGCGAATGAAAACCGCTGATCGCTCCGCAAGCGATGGTTATGAAGCAAAATGGAAATATCTTTCCAGCGAATACCGGACCGCTGCCATCGATGAAGCGGGTAAGCGGGGGCATCAGAACTTGCGGACGCACCAACAAGATGCCCGCGGCCAATGAAAAAATTGCTCCGGCCTTGATGAAAGCGCTTAGATAATCGCGCGGAGCGAGCAGCAGCCATACCGGAAGCGCCGAAGCTGCGAAACCATAGGCGATCAAGGCAAACGCGAGCGTTACGCCGCTCAGCGTGAATACATGCGCCCAGGAAGGCGATTCCGCGACCCACTGGCCTGCTACTACGACAAACAAAACTAGTGCGACGCCGATAAATGACGCTTCGAGGACGCGGCCGGGCCGCAAAAATCGAAGATAAAGTCCGAGCAACAACGCAATGGGAATGGTCGCCGCCAGGGTGAAGGTGGCCCATGGCGAAGACTTGAGCGCGTTTACTATCACCAGCGCCACGACGCCGAGGAGAATGACCATGATGGCCAGGACCGCAAGTTGGGCAATGAATCCGCCGCGCTGGCTGACTTCTTCGCGGGCGATTTCGCCCAACGTCTTTCCGTCGCGCCTGATGGAACAGAAAAGAATAATGAAGTCTTGCACGCATCCGGCGAAGACGGCTCCCGCGATCAGCCACAGCGTGCCCGGTAAGTATCCGAATTGTGCCGCGAGGGTAGGGCCCACCAGCGGGCCTGGTCCGGCGATGGCGGCAAAATGATGACCAAACAAAATCCATTTATTGGTGGGCACGAAGTCGCGTCCATCGTCGTGACGCTCGGAGGGAGTTGCGCGAGTGTCATCCAGCGTCAACAAACGTGCGGCGATGAAGGCGGAATAAAATCGGTAAGCGACCAGATAACAACATGCTGCCGCCACCACAAACCAAGTGGCATTCAGTGGTTCGCCGCGGTGAAACGCAATTCCACCAAGTGCGCCTGCTCCGACGAGTGCCGCAACGATCCAGATGACGACGCTTAAGGGCCGCTTCATTCTTAGTTGAGTTCTTAGGCGAAAAATTCCCCGGCGGCATGGTATGTGAGGGCGTACGACGCGTCAATCGCTTCTGTGCCAAATCTTGATTGGCTCTTGCTGTGTGGCATTCCCAGGGCTAGGCTTTTGCGATGAGCGAATTTACTGCAACTGACAGAACGAAAGCGCGCCGCCACCCTGAACGGGGCACCTACGATCGCGACACTATTTACAGCATCCTCGACGAAGCCTTTGTTTGCCACCTGGGCTTTATCGTCGACGGTGCTCCGTTTGTGGTACCGACGAATTATGTTCGCGTTGGCGATAAACTTTTTCTCCACGGTTCCACGGCCAGCCGACTGATGCGCACGCTCGGCAGCGGCGCACCCTTTTGCTTGAGCGTCACTTTGCTTGACGGGATCGTTCTTTCGCCGACGGCGACGGGCCACTCGGTTAACTACCGTTCCGTGGTGGTTATGGCAAAAGCGGAGCAGCTTATCGATCCGCAAGAAAAACTGGCCGCCATGCGCGACTTTGTCGAATACGTCATACGTGGGCGCTGGGCTGAGGTGCGTCCGCCCACCGAACAGGAGCTGAAAGCTACGATGGTTTTATCCGTTCCGCTAGTGGAAGCATCGGCAAAAGTTCGAACTGGATTTGCCATCGATAAGGGCGACGAATACGCGGGCGCCGGATGGACCGGAGTGATTCCCTTCAAGTGGGAGGCGCAGACGCCAGTGCCGGACCCGCGCGGAAATGCCGAGTTGGCAATACCCGCTAATTTACTCAATTACACGCGACCTCAATGACAATTTTGCTCCCTAGAATTTCACTTAAGACCTGAAAGAGGAATTCTTGTTAGTTCGCTCAGCAATTATTCTTTTTGTTCTGTTTTCCTACTGCTCTTACGCCGCGGGTCAGGAACGGATCGCCCCGCCCGGTGTGGTGAAAGAAGAGCCGCCTTTTCGCAAAAAAATGTACACCGACAAAAAAGGCGAGAAGATGCCTTATCGCCTTTTCATTCCTCCGGGCTATGATTCCGCTAAAAAATACCCGCTGATTTTCTGGTTTCACGGCGGAAGCGGGCGCGGCTCAAATAACGAGGCGCAGATCTCTAATGAAAATGAAAAAGGTTCGCATGTTTGGACCACGCCGGATCATCAGGCTGTATTCCCGGCATTCGTACTGGCGCCACAATGTCCCCAGAACGGAAATTGGGCAAACCCAGAATTGAACGAAGTAGCCGGGTCACTGCAGTTGGCGATGGAAATCTTCACGCAGGTGCAAAAAGATTATTCGATCGACCCCGATCGAATTTACCTGGCAGGGCAATCGATGGGCGGCACGGGTGTGTGGTCGCTGCTGCAAAAGTATCCGGAGTTTTGGGCTGGGGCGATAGTTGTTTCGTCTTACGATAATTTTACCAATGTGCGCGCCATTACGCGGGTTCCGCTGTGGATGTTTCAGTCGGAGATGGATATGACCGTGCCGGTGGATTTGGTGCGAGAGATGGTCAGGCAAATCAAAAAAGCAGGCGGCGCGCCGCGCTACACGGAGTATCACAAAATAAAAAAGGAAGCGTGGGATGAAGCTTTCGCTGAACCGCAACTGGTGCCCTGGCTGGCTTCCCAAAAACGCGGCGCTTCCGTTGCAGCGCCCAGATAGAATCAAGCGTCTTTCTTTTTCTTACGTTTGGCTGCGCGTTGCAGCATGCGACGCACTATCAAGAGGATGCGTTTTTCGCGTGTACTGGTGTGTTTGGCCTGGTCCACATAGCGCACGATTTGCCTGCGCAACGCCGGGGTTAAAGAATTAAAAACGACGAGAGCTCGGGGCTCATCGGCGAGGCCGCCGGCCAAGTCATGCGGCAAAACAGGATCGCGTGGTTCGCTATCCAGTTGCAACATAACTTCCACGGTGGCGCCCACGTCGATTCGCAACTTTCGCCAGATATTGCTGTGAATATGCAGCCGATAACACCCGCCGCCGCGAGGCGACAGTGTACTTTTCAGCGGCAAGCCTTCCACTTGTCCAAGCACGGGGATGTGTTTGGGGTTATCGCCAGCCAGTTTGCGCAATGATTTTGAAATGTCGCGCGGCACATCAACGCATCGCATGATCCACTGTTTATAAATTCGCGCCGAGAATATGTGTGCGTCATCGGGGGAATGAGGAGAGCGTGGCAAAGACTAACCGAGGAAAAAACAAAAATTATAGCTAAGCTGCGGTTTTATCCAGCGTCAATGGCAGCCGCAACCGCCGCCACAACAAGATCCGCCCGAAGGCGTGGGTGCAGAGGACGCTGCAGAAGCGCCATTTCCGTTACCGTTCGGAGCGCTAAACACCGAAAGCTGAATGGTATTTGTCTTACTGGCGCACTTGGGGCAGGCAATTTCTTGATTCTTGTTCAGGACAATCCGTTCGAACGGCGTTTCACAATCGTCGCAAATGTACTCGTAAATGGGCATGAGTTTCTTTCGATTTCGAATCTGAATTAATCGTTGGGGCGGTCGGGACTCTCCAGCGCTTCTGACAACGCCAAGACCGTTATGACCGCGGTTACTCCGATCGCAAACCACACAAACCGGTTTCGTCCGGCTCTTCGTGGACGCCCGCCGCGACGCCCAGAACCGACACCTTGCGGATCTTGATCGGCCGCATCAGCCGCAGCCAATTCCGCATCGGAGGGATTAAGCACGATGCGGTAAGCCATGCCTTCGGGAATAACACGCACATCATCATCCACCGCAACGGACGCGGAACCACGCGTACTTCTCACCATAAGCTGCCTGGGGCCTAAAACGCTAACCTGTACGACGGTGGGCTGGTCTGTTTCCGGACGAATAGCCATGCTGCCAACGTGCATCACAAATGCTTTTGAGGTGGCGGTGGAAAAGACTGCGGTTCCGCGCGTCAAATTCGCTGCGGGAGAAATTTGGTCCTTCGCGAGAACCGCAATAGTGTCACCGGTCAGGAGAAGCCGGGCTGCGCCGGCGCGAAGCTGGACACTTCCAGTGCCGGTGGTAAACAGCTTGTCGCCGCCAAACACCGTGCTTCCGGCCGACAGACTACCGCCGCCCACATTGGCACCTTCAGCGGCCACCACAGTACCAAATGCAGGTCCACTCGCACTCCAGGTGGGAGTGAAGCCCATCGCTAAGGCCAGAACAGCTGCAACTACGGGACGCAAATATGACATGTCACCGACTCCGGCGGGCCAGAAATAGAGTACCGAGTCACTTGTGAACAGTCAATCAGCAACATTCATCAAATTTTATTTTGTTTCGGGGCGGCCACGCGCTTAATACTTTGTTGTCCTAGAGTTGCGGTCCAGATATCTGCGCGACATGCCATATCAAGCGATTCCGTCGGCCGTCGTATACTGAATTGCATGGCAATAAATTTCCTATAGCCCCTTGATGAGCAAAGCAAACAGCTTATCCGCCCCAGACCTGGTGCTGCCATTCGCATGCATACTCGTGATCAGCACATTATTTACAGCAGGCCTGTTTCCTTTCAATGCATTTCCAAGAAATCAGGTGACCTGGTTGCCCACAGGGAAGGGCCTTCAATTCGGGGATCACGGAGTGGTTTTCGCCAAGGGGCCGCTCAAACCGGCCCGGCCGAAACGCGACTCCTCCTGTACCCTATCAATTCGATTGCAACCGGATTCAGCCTGGCGGGGTGCCTCAGGCACGTTGTTGGGAATTTACACACCCGAAAACCAGTCTCAATTCAGGTTAATGCAATGGCGCGACGTTCTGATGATGAGGAGAGATTATCGCGACGCTGAGAACCACTCGAAGACTATGCAAGTGGACCTGGACCACGCCTTTCTGGCCGACGAACCAGTGTCATTCACAATTACTTCAGGCTCCGGTGGAAGCGTTTTATACCGCAATGGAACGCGCGCAGCAGGCATAACTAGATTGGGTCTCTCTTGCGAGGATTTTGCCAGCCAACTGGTATTAGGGGATTCAGCAGTAATTGACAACGCCTGGCCGGGTAACATTTTGGACTTGTCTATATATGATGGTGAACTCACGCCCCAGGAAATCGCCGGCAAATATGCCAGCTGGCACCGGAATCAAACGGTTCAGGAATCGGGCGCCGATCAGCATGTTGTAGCGCGATACGCTTTTAGTGATGGCAATGGACAGATCGTGCACGGCGAGCCGCGTTCTGCGCCTGATTTATATATTCCCAAGATGTTCAAGGTACCGCACAAAAAAATGCTGATGTGGCCTTGGGAAGAAAGCCGTGACAAACTCGAGCTCCGCGACCTATTGATAAATATTTTTGGCTTCGTTCCCCTCGGTTTCGTTTTCGTAGCGTATTTAAGCTGGAATCGGAACGTGAGCCACGCGGCGATCGTAACGATTCTGTGCGGCGCTGCCATCAGTTTGACGATCGAAATCCTGCAGGAATACATTCCCGGGAGAGATTCCGGAATACTCGATGTCTTTACCAATACTTTAGGAACGTTTTTGGGAGTACTGCTTTTCCGCTGGGCTCCGGCGCAAAATTTAACGAGGAAACTGCTGGATATTCTTCGATCCAGCGGACAAATGTCGGAGAATTAATCGCAGCGTTCAGCGCGGCGCATTGCTGGCCGTTGAACCTTACCGCTGTTACAATGCAGGCACCTTTATGGCAGATTGGAAACAAATCACCGCGCGCATTCGACGCGCAAGAACATCCAAAGATCCCGCGGGCCAGCTTTCGGCGCTGTATGAGAAGACTCACGACGCCATGGTGGCCTTCGAATTAGCAAAATATTTCGAGACTTCGGCGATGAACGCCGATGCCGCAAAATGGTATAGCACTGCAGCAGAGCGCTTTCGTCGCGCCGACTGGAAAACAAAAGCGCAGGAAGCCGCGGTGCGTTTAGGAGGCGAACTCGGGGCGACCGCCAGCAGCGCGGAAGCTTCGGCAGGGATTTTACCCGTCCCCGTGCCAGTGCCAGTGCCAGAGCCTGGGATGCCTTTCGAGCAGAGCGCCGCAGCGTTTGAGGCCATCGTTTCCGACGCGGTTTCCGAATTGGTTTCTGAACAAGGCGCCACTGCAAAGTCTTCGCGCGCAGAAACTGACACTAAGACGGAGAGTTCTGCTAGCGAGGAAGGCTCGGAATCAACGGCGGCTTCCACGGACGTGGACTCTGATGAAAAACGTCGTCGCCGACGGGGCCGGCGAGGTGGCCGTAACCGCCGCAAAGTTGGCTCTGCAACCGATTCGACAGGATCATCTCGTCAGCCGAGCACTCCGCGTCGCGGCGCGACATCACCGTCTTCGCAATCCGTGACACCTTTAGAGCCAGAGCCACAACCGCAGAAAACACGGCGTCCAATGCCGCCGTTACCTGTCGAGCCGCTTCCAGAATCCACGACGGCGGGCCCTAGAGGGCGTTACGGCGATCCAGGCTTGTCATCGCGAATTTCTTTGCTGGAAATGCAGTTTCGGCGTTTGCTTAGTTGCGAAGCCGTGAAGCTCGAGGAAGCGAATCACGCGCCGGTGGGTCCGGGCGTTTTTGTCCTCACCGATTCCGATTTGACCAGCTATTACTACGTGGAATCCTGCCAGACGCTGCGGATCGCGGTGGCCAATCTATTACGCGGAAATGCCAGCCGTCGCGGAGCAGAATCCATCACCAAGCAATTGGCGGAGCATTTAGGAATTACCGAGGCGCGCGTGCCGAAATATCTTGCCGAGCACTGCGTGGTGCGCTGGCTGCAACTGGACGAGGGCGCGTCGCATTTTGCGCACTTCGTGATCGCGGTGCTGCGCCCAGTCCTGAACGAGTAGGCAGCTATCTGCTTCTGCGACTGCGAGCGGCTTTTCTCGCAGAGCGCCGCAAACCGGATGAACCCTTGGTGCGAACTGCCCTCCGCGCCGCCGCCTTCCGTGCTCCCGCCCCTCGCCTACGCGCCGCAGTCTTAGCCTGCCTCGACAGATTAGCTGGCGAAGCTGCGGAACGTCCTTCGCGTTTCAGCGCCTTGGACACCGCTCGAGAGCGCCTTCTGGATGGAGCTCTTCGATTTCCCTGCCTACCCTTTGCGCTATCGCGGCGCGCCTGTTTTCGCGTGCGCTCCGAAGTATTGCGTCCACTCGGCTGCGGCAGTCCCACGCCAGCGCGTCGCGCTTTTGAAAGGCCGATGGCAATGGCTTGTTTCGTGTTAGCCGCGCCGTGCTTTCCTTCGCGAATGTGATGCATCTCTTCGCGCACGAATTCGCCGGCCTGGGTGCTCGGAGATTTGCCTTCTTCTTTGTCTCGCTGCGCTCGTTCAATTACTTCCTGTTCTGGCACGACATGCATCTGGATTAATTTGAATTGAGTGCATTGCTGGAATCTTTAAGCGGTCTTTAGAAGGTTTTCAATTCGTACCGGCAAGCCGCGTACGCGCACGCCGGTCGCGTGATATACCGCGCTGGTTACTGCGGAGGCGCAGCCAGTCAGCCCGATCTCTCCGATGCCTCGCGCACCGTACTCGTTCAACTTGTTGTCCGGGAAATCGAGGAAAATACAATCCAGATCGGGGATGTCAGCGTTCACCGGGACGATATAATCCGCAAAGTTGTTATTCACCGGCTTGCCGTTACGGTGGTCATAAATCGTTTCCTCAAACATGGCCATCCCAACGCCCATAACGATCGCGCCGAGAATTTGGTTTCGCGAGGTCTTCATGTTGATCATGCGGCCGCCGTCAATTACGGTGAGCCAACGCGAAATCCTCAAGCGCGCAATTTCCGGGTCGAAGGCTACCTCACAAAAATGTGCTCCGAAGGAATGCATGGAGAATTGTTTGGCTTCCGGCGGGGCTTCCGTTTTTACCTGACCATCCAATCCGGAGAGATCACGCAGTTTCAAAATGTCCGGGAACGGGGTGCCACTTTCAGCGCTGTCGCCTTCCTTATGGACCCTGCCGCCGGTCATTTTCAGATTTTTGGGATCGACCTTTTCGAAAGGTGATCCGGAAGTTAGTGCGGCGACTTTCAGCAGCGACTGGACAGCCTGATCGGTGGCCTGTGCAATCGCGGGAATCACCGTGGCGGTCGCAGCAGAACCTCCCGAGGTCGGCCCCGGTGGCATGGCGGTATCGCCAAGTTGCACGCGGATTTTATCTAGCGGCACGCCGGTTCGATCCGAAATAATTTCTGCAAAAACGGTGTAAGTGCCAGTGCCGACGTCCTGCGTGGCGCAGGAGGCTCGCACCGTTCCGTCGGCAAGCAACGACACCCGCACTTCGGCGTTATGACGGGTGGCCGGCCATGTGCACGTGGCCATACCCAGCCCCAGAATTTCCTTGCCCTTGGTCATCGAGCCGACTTTGGGATTCCGTTGGCTCCACCCAAATTTCTCCGCGCCGGTCTGGTAAGCCTCGCGCAGATGTTTGCTGGAGAACGGCATTTTTTTTCCTTCGTCCATCTCTGCGTAATTGCGGATGCGCACCTCTACTGGATCAATATTCAGCTTAACCGCCAATTCGTCCATGGCCGATTCAATCGCGAAGAGCGAAGGAGTTCGACCCGGGCCACGCATTGGCGTCGGCGTCCCAATATTTTTGTGAATAAGGTATTGCACGGCGCGGACGTTTGGGCAGGCGTAGAGCATGGACGTTGCTTCAGCGCAGTTCTCCACGTAGTCATCGACCATGGATGTCGGCTGGAGAATCTCGTGATGGAAAGCGGTGAGCTTTCCATCTTTGTCGGCACCCAACTGAATGCGCTGCCGCGTGAATGGGCGGTGCCCTACGGTGGTGAACATCATGCTGCGAGGAACAGAAACTTTTACGGGGCGGGCAAGTTTTTTTGACGCAATCGCGGCCATCCAGGAATGAGGCCACGGAAATAATTTGCATCCAAAGCCCGAGCCGATAAAGCGCGAAATAACTTGCACCGATTCACGCTGGAGGTTGAGCACCTCAGCGGCCACGTTGCGATGATTCACGACGCCTTGCGAAGTCTCGTACAGCGTCAATTTATCTTTGTTCCAGGTTGCGATGGTGGCGTGCATTTCCATGGGGTTATGCGTTTCCACCGGCGTTTCGTAGGTAACGTCGAGCTTCACCGGCGCGCTGGACAACGCGCTTTCGACATCTCCGCGTTCGTTCTTGACTGCCGGCGGATCCTTAGGCGTCAATTCCGCTGTGGAAACGTCCGGGGTTCGCGCGTCGTACTTGACCACCACGCGGCCAGCCGCGGCCTGCGCACGTTCGAATGTATCGGCAACTACCAGGGCCACAAATTGGCCGTAGTAATAAACCTGGTCATCTTCGAAGGGAGGCCGCGATTCTCCCGGGCGACTCATTTCTTCAAAGCTATTCGCTGGGCGAAATAGTTTTTCAGTGTTCCCGTGGTGCAGCACCGCCAGGACACCTGGCATTTTTTCTGCTTCACTACTATCGATGCGCGCAATTCGTCCCGCGCCAATAGTGCTGCCGATTCCTACGCCCCAAGCCATGTTTTCCAGAGCGTACTCGACACCGTAGGGCGCGCCGCCAGTGACCTTCAAAATGCCGTCTATACGCGTAATTTCTTTTCCGATGACCGTGCTTTTTTCCGCCACGCGAACTCCTCTAAAACTCTGTAGCTACGCCTGCGTAACCGTCTGTAAGGCTCTCACTAAGGTGCGCTTTGCCAATTCAATCTTGAATCCGTTGTCTTTATGCGCCTTTGCACCGCGAAGCGCCGCCTCGGCAGCCCTGCGAAAATTCCGTTCACTGGCTTCGGCGCCAGCCAATGCGTGCTCCGCTTCAGGCGAACGCCACGGGATGGTGCCCACTCCACCCATAGCCACCTGAGCTTTGCTAATTTTTCGGCCATCAAGTTCTACTATTACGGCCGCGGAGGCCAACGCAAATTCATAAGAAGCGCGATCTCTGCGCTTCAAATAATGTGATTTTGCGTTTTGCGCGGGCGGGGGCAAAGTAACGTGCGTGATGATTTCGCCGGGAGCAAGGACATTTTCATGATCCGGAGTAGAGCCCGGCAGCAAATAGAATTTTGTGATGGGGATACTGTGCTCTCCCTTTGAGCCGGTCACAAATATGGTGGCACCCAAAGCTATCATTGCGACGGCCATATCTGAAGGGTGCGTGGCGATGCAGTGTTGAGACGTTCCCAGCACCGCATGGATGCGGTTAAAACCATCCATCGCGGAGCATCCGGAGCCGGGGGTCCTTTTATTGCAGGGATAATTTACGTCGCGGAAGTAGTAGCAGCGGGTGCGCTGCAGCAAATTGCCGCCGGTGGTGGCCATGTTTCGCAGTTGCGGAGAAGCGCCGGACAAAAGCGCCTGGGACAGAACCGGATACATGCGCTGCACTTTTTCGTCATGTGCCAGGTCGCTGTTGCGCACCATCGCGCCGATTTTCAATCCGCCGTCGCCTGCCGGTTCAATGCGGTCGAGTGGAAGTCCGTTTATATCGACAAGCAGCTTTGGGCGCTCGACATCGAGCTTCATGAGGTCGATCAGTGTCGTTCCGCCAGCTACAAATTTCGAGCCGCTGGGCGCGACGCTTGAGACCGCCTGGCCCACGTCATTAGCTTTTGTGTATTGAAATTCGTACACGCTGGACCTCTTTCAGCAACGCTTTGCCGCAGCCGCTTAGGCTGTGCCGCGGACGCTGCGCACCGCGGCAACGATATTGGTATAGGCGCCACACCGGCAGATATTTCCGCTCATGCATTCGCGTATCGCGTCGTCGTCCTTGCCGCAGGGCTCTTTCAACAGCGCCACCGCGGACATAATCTGCCCGGACGTGCAATACCCGCATTGAAAAGCGTCGTGCTCCAGGAAAGCCGCCTGTATTGGGTGAAGTTCGCCATTCTTGGCCAAGCCTTCGACGGTGGTTATCTCATCGCCCTGGTGCATGATCGCGAAAGTCAGGCACGAATTCACGCGCCTACCGTTGACGTGTACGGTGCAAGCGCCGCATTGCCCGTGGTCGCAGCCCTTCTTGGTGCCAAAAAGGCCGAGGTGCTCGCGCAAGGCATCCAGCAGCGTGACGCGCGGCTCAATTTGTAGATTTTTTGTCTGTCCGTTGATCTTCAGTGCTACCTGCACACTGCCGGCGGATGTGGGAGCCTCAGCGACATCAGTCGTCGGCTGATGCACCTGTTGTGCGTCCAGTTCCCCAACTTGCAGAAGCGGAGCGGCGGTGGTCGCAATGCCGACCGTCGCGATATTTCCGAGGAAAGTGCGCCTGGATAGTTGCGAAGCAGAATTACTGTTGGAATCGCTTTTTCCGGTTTTCGCCGGCTCGTCTGGGGAATCTTCTTTCAATGTCGCCCTCAGTAAAGCAACAAGTAGGATTCTGCGGAACCCAATTGCAAAGGTCATTTATGTGCGCAGGAGGTACTGTAGCGCAATGCAGGAAAAACCTTAGATTAGTGTCATCTGCAAGAATTTCGGATTTCTTCGGGAGCGGAAGCGACGCTGGCATCTTTGTGAGGCCCTTCCTGGCGCCGATCAGGTGGACTGGGTGACCCCATTTACTGGTGAGGTTGACCATTTAACCCCGGATACCGACCGTTCGCCGCAACCCGCTGGTACTAGGGCCAGTTACCAGTCAAACTATAGGAGGTCAAAGACTTAGTGGTCTGACAGCTTCTGATGGTACGGTTGTAGTAGTACTTTTAAGCCCGGGGGGCAATCGCTCTCAGCAGTTCGAACGATTGAATGGGCTGATCTGTAGGTGCAGTTTAAACGTGGAGGGTGGAAGTTTATGCCGAATCGTGTAGGAACGCAGATTTTCAGATCGATGGATTGGATCCTGTGCAAAACTGCCGGGATCACATTTAACACGATCCAACATTTCAACAAGCGCAATCCGAATCCATCCGTAACTCCTCAGTGGTCGGATAAGCCGCTGCTTAAATCGTGGGAAAAGACTAAGCCCACGCTAGGATTTCCTCGGCAGACCGATTCGCTCTGCCCCGCGTGCGTGAAGGAAGCGCGGGAAGCGATCATCGCGGGTAAGAAGGATTGGCGCGATTTGATGAGCGAGAAGGTCGGCGAGATCAAGGCGCAGATCATCGAGCGCGATGGACAGGTCTGGATGGTGAAAGACTGTCCGCAACACGGCCACTATGAAGACATGATGGCCGTCGATTCGAAATGGCTGAACTGGATCGAAAAGCAATATCCCGGCCGCGATATTCCCGCGCACAATGACGAGGACCTGCACAAGCATGGCTCCAGCACGGTGCGTTATGGCCGTGGCTCGGTGCTCACCGTGGACCTCACCAATCGCTGCAACATGATGTGCGATCCCTGTTTCATGGACGCCAACCAGGTTGGGTATGTGCATGAGCTGGGCTGGGAAGAAATTCAGGAAATTCTCGACAACGCTTTGAAAATCAAGCCGCGCCGTCAGATGTCCGTGCAGTTCAGCGGCGGCGAGCCGACCATGAGCCCGTACTTTTTGCAGGCGGTGTCTTACGCTCGCAAAATCGGCTACAATAGCGTGCAGGCTGCTACCAACGGCATCGAATTCGCCAAGAGCAAAGAGTTCTGCAAGAAGGCTTTTGATGCTGGCATGCGCTACGCCTACCTGCAATTCGACGGCATTGGTAACGACGCCAACGGACACCGCCAGATTGGCAACCTCTTCGACGTGAAGCTGCGCGCCATTGAGAACATGCACGAAGCCGGCATCGAAATCGTGCTGGTGGTCACCATCGTCAATAACGTGAACAACGACCAGGTTGGCACGGTGGTGAAGTTCGCGATGGAAAACCCCAAGAAAATCGCGTTTGTCAGCTTCCAGCCGGTCTCGTTTACTGGCCGCGATGAAGACATTACTCCGGAACGCCGTTTGCGCCAGCGCTACACGCTTTCGCATCTCGCGAAGGATGTCAGCGCGCAGGTGGGCAAGGTTGAGCCAACGCGTGACTGGTTCCCCATTTCGTTCATCAGCACCTTTGCCGGATTCTCCGACATGGTGAAGGGCCAGGATTCGCAGTGGGGTTCACTCTCCTGCGGCTGCCACCCGAATTGCGGCGTGGGCACTGCGCTGATGATCAACAAGGAAACCAAGGAATGGGCGCCTGTGCCGCGCTTCCTCGACGCCGTGCAGCTGACCAAGGACGTGACCGACATCACCGACGCGGCTCGCGGGAAGAATTTCTCTAACTTCATGATGGCTATGGCGCTCTTGAAGAACTACAAGCCATTTCAGGGTCCCAAAGGTTTGAAACTTTATGACCTGTTCAGGAAATTCGACAAGACTTGGGCGCTGACCAAGGGCTCCGAAAAGAAATACGGCCGCACTTCACCTGAGCGTACTTATGAAGACGCCATGAAGCGCCGGCAGACGGATCCTTGGAATTTCTTGTTCATCGCGGGGATGTGGTTCCAGGATCTTTTCAACTACGATTTCCGCCGCACCGAAATGTGCATCATTCCCTACGCCACGCAGCAAGGCGAAATTTCCTTCTGCGCGTACAACACCGGAGTGGGATGGCGCCAGATCATCGAAAACATGCACAAGAACGCGACCGTGGCGCAGTGGTACAAGGAACACGGCAAGCATGAAATTTATGCCAAGGGCAAGGCTGTCAACCTGAACTCGTTCGAACACTCGCTGATCATCGATGCTGATGACGCCGCGCGCGTTCGCCACCTGGAACACGACATCCCCTTGACCGCATCGGAAGAGGATCGCATCCGCCGCAAGAAGGCTATTCAGGAACAGGCCAAAGTGCGAGCGATTTACGAAGAGCTCGTGCTGACGAAGCCGCAGCCGACCGTGGTACAAATCGGCAGCGTGTCCGATATCGCCAAGGCGGTTCCTGCGAACTTCAAGCCTGTTTCTATCGCACCCGCGACTGGAAATGGCAATGGCAATGGAAATGGCCACTCGGCTCCCGCATCGCAGGTTAAAGAAGCGACTGCAGAGGCGGTTGCGGGCGACTAAACAACCACTTCAATTTAATTCTTCGAGCTGCCCCGGTTTTTTCCGGGGCAGTTTTTTTTGAGTGATAGGCTTAGGTCAGAACCGGGAGAAAGATGGGCTGATTAAACCGCGGCGATTACTTCAATTTCTACCAGCGCATCTTTCGGCAGCCGGGCCACTTGCACTGTAGATCGCGCGGGCGGTGCAGCTGTAAAATAGCGCGCGTAAATTTCATTCATAGCCGCGAAGTCATTCATATCCTTCAAAAAAACCGTGGTCTTCACCACGTGATGAAAATTCGAACCACCTGCTTCCAAAATGGCTTTCAAGTTTTCCAGCACCCGTTGGGTCTGCTGCGCCGCATCGGTGCCGGTGATTTGCGACGTGGCCGGGTCAAAAGCCACTTGGCCGGATATAAATAAAAATCCGTTGGCGCGTACTCCCTGCGAGTAGGGGCCGATGGGTTTCGGTCCTCGATCGGTAAGAACGATGTCTTTCATGGCGTGGTCTCCTGTGCGCCGGTTAAACCGGCGAGGTGTAGTGAATGCAAAAGTCATACGAAAGTGGATCAACGACCCACATCGGCCCCGAGT
>JAUTXJ010000045.1 GCA_030838075.1 Acidobacteriaceae bacterium | reverse complement strand
GCGCGCTCATCAAAATTTTTGCGATCGTCGGCTGTCCACCAGTTGCGGAGATTTCCTTTTCCGTCGAACTGTGAGCCTTGATCGTCAAAGCCGTGGGAAATTTCATGACCGATGACTGCGCCCATGCCGCCGTAATTGATTGCGTCGTCAGCTTTCGGATCGTAGAAGGGAGGCTGCAGAATGCCCGCGGGGAAAACGATTTCGTTCATGGTGGGATTGTAGTAGGCGTTGACGGTGGGCGGCGTCATCCCCCATTCGTTGCGGTCCACGGGCTTGCCAATCTTTGCCAGCTCTCTAGCGTTTTCAAAAGCCTGGGCGCGGCGCAAATTGACGGCGTAAGAGGTGCGTTCGATGTTGAGCTTGGAATAATCACGCCATTTGTCAGGGTAACCGATCTTGATGTTGAAGGCTTCCAGTTTCTCGATGGCGGCTTTTTTCGTTTCCGGGCTCATCCACGAAAGCGTGGGGATATCGGAACGCAGCGCGGAAATAAGATTTTGCACCATCTCGCGAGCATGAGCTTTGGCTTCCGGCGGAAAATACTTCTCCACATAGACCTGGCCGAGAGCTTCGCCGATGTTGCGATTGACGGACTGTACGCAGCGTTTCCAGCGAGGCTGGAGCTCGGTGGTGCCGGAAAGGCGCTTACCGTAGAAATTAAAATTTTCCTGCACGAAGGCGTCGCTAAGCGCCGGCGCATTGTCGTGGATGACGTGCCAACGCAAATAAATCTTCCAGTCGGATAAGGGCGTCGCGGTTAGCTGATGATCCATTTCTTTGAAAAAATCGGGCTGGCCAATATTGGTTTCGGGAAGGCCTGCAAGATGGACATCCGAGAAGAAAGAATCCCAGGACCAATCCGGGGTAAGTTGCTTCAACTCGGCGGTCGAAAGTTTGTGGTAATTGGCTTTGGGATCGCGCAGCTGCACATTGGTCAAAGAGGCTTTAGCCAGGGCAGTCTCGATATTCATTACGGTTTGGGCTTCCGCGGTGGCCTTTTCGGGTGGATCGCCGGCGAGCTGAAACATTTTTGAGACGTGCGCGACGTAATCGCTGCGAAGTTGTTTGGAGCGGTCGTCATCGCGCGTGTAGTAATCGCGGTCGGGCATGCCCAAGCCGCCCTGATCGGCGTCACCGATAACCTTAGTGCTGTCGATGAAGTCCTGGGTGGAACTGAAATCGAAGAGCGCCTGGATGCCCTCGTTATGGAGAGCGGCCACTTCGGCGAGTAAAGCGTTGCGATCATTCATGGCATTAATGGCGTCGAGTTGCGGGGTGATGGGCTTGATGCCTGCCGATTCAATGGCGCTGGCGTCCATGCAAGTGGCATAGAAATCGCCCACTTTTTGTTCATTCGACCCATGAGTGGCTTTGGCGGAAGCGGAGGATTCCACAATCTGACGAAGCTCGGCCTGATTTTTTTCCTGCAGCTCACCGCCAGTGCTCCAGCTTGGACGGTCCGAGGGGATGGGATTGTTTTTCATCCAGCCGCCCATGGCGAACTGGTAGAAATCGTCGCAAGGTTTGCACGTCTTATCGAGGTTGGTGCTCGCGAATCCCCAGGAAGAGGACGTGTCGGCGGCATGAGAAGCGAGTATGAGCGCGCCGAAGCCGGTGAGGCACAAAACCGCGGCGAGAAGAATAAATCTGAAGACGTTATTTTTCATTAATCACCTTTTGGGCAGCTTAGTTGATGCGAGATCGATGAACTCAGCGATTTGGAATGACGCGCAACTGGAAGCATGCTTGAAACCGGGCTTGGCAATCACTTGTTTGCAGTCACTTGGTTGCCGCGGGTGGCGTTTGATATTTGCTGACGTCCACCGATTGCCATTCGCCTTGAATGATTCCCGCGCGGATTTGCGCGGGAGTTTTTCCCTTGCGGGTTTGTTCGTAGGAATAGAGATCTTCACGAACGCAAATTCCGCAACCGGCTCCGTGTTTGCTGACGAAGCAATCGAGAAGGCTTTCATGGCCCTGGCTGCGATCGCAATGGCAATAGCACGGTTCCTGGTAAAGAACCTTTTTCACATGGGCGGCGAGGGCGTAGGCATTCTGCGCTAAAGGATCAGAAAAATTATCCGGGCTCATGGTCGCAGGAAGCGCGCCGGTGGGAGCCTCATTGTGAAACGCGGGAACGTCGTTCGCGGACTGCGGTTCGGCAGCTGAGGGTAGGCGGCTCGAGTTGGAAATTGATTGCTGCGGCAGGAGCAGTAAGCCGAGGGCGAACGCAACCAGAATCAACAGAGCAGAACATTTCTGGATGAAGGCCATGACGATTTCTCCGATAGCGCTACTTTCGGCCAAGCTGCGAAAAGAAGGATACAAGTGTCATTTACTGTACGGCGTAAACGACAAAAATTCCAGTGCCGCGCACGAAACGACATATTTCCGCTTGGTGTGCACACTTTTCCGGACCACTTCATCAGCAGCGATTTTCCGAGGCATGGTTTGAAAGGCCCGATAAATGATTTGATTTCCACCCTAAGCCATTGGGTTGCATCACGTACTGCTATGCCTGAGAGCTTGTCGGCGAAACAATGAACGCCCTTTGCGTAACCCTGCAATGAGGTGCAGCATCTTAGATTCGGTCGGTGGCGTCGGTGGCGTCGGTGGCGTCGGTAGCGTCGGTAGCGAAGTTCCGATCGCTGGACGCTAGTTCAAACGAATGGATTAATCAAAAGGACAAGGGGGTGCCCGCGGCGGCACTTATCAGGAACGAGGCGTAGGGAGTGACTGCCAGGCAGCAAAAAAACGGTAGTCCTACTTGACGCGGAGCCGCTTTTGGGTAAACTGCATTTTCTTTATGGCAACGATGACACAATTCGTGCCGGCCGTGGTGATGCAGGATTTCGACCTGCCTCAACGCGAGGCAGCTTTTTTCTACGGGCTGTTTTTGCGCGGACACTCGGCGGAGCAGTTGCGGCGGGATATCGAAGTACCTACCGCAGTACTTGTGAAATGGCATCGCGAAGCCGAGCGGGAACCTGAATTGCGTGATATCTTTACGCGCATGGTCGAATACCGGCGGCACGTGTTGGCGATTTTTGACAATTTAGTGGGATCAGATCTGCAAAACCAGCGGCTGCAATAATCCTGGTCGTTCTCTTCAAGCGGTTCTCGCCTTAAACTAGCTCGGAATACTCCCCAAATCGGAACTAAATACTCCCTGTCCGTTCGTACAGGTCGCGGATGTCTGGAGCGATTTTTCCTGTACCGCCGCACAGGTCCCTAAAGTACTGGAGGCAACTAATTCGTCATCTCGTGATTCTAAGCGAGTCGGGGACAAGTGTCACAAAATGAAGGGGATTACTCAATTGACGCCAGCGGTCGGCGGAGTTAGAATCCTCGCTTACCAGATTTGAGGTGGAATACCATGGTCAGGGTAGCACGCACCCTTTTTACGTCGCTTTCTCTGCTTACGCTTGCGATGCCCGTCCTGCCGGCACAGCAGGAACAGCCCGCACCGCAGCAACAGGATCCCACCACACATCAGAATCTCGATAAAGCCCAAAAGAAGAAAATTCGCAAAACCCTCAAGGAATTGGACACACCTTACAAGCAGTGGCTCAACGAGGATGTGGTCTACATTATTTCGCCTGAAGAGCGCAACGCGTTCGGGCAACTGGCTACCAACGAAGAGCGAGAACAATTCATCGAGCAGTTTTGGCTGCGCCGCAGCACTAATCCGGATTTGCCGGACAACGAATTCAAAGAAGAGCATTACCGGCGGATCGCGTACGCGAATGAGCATTACGCCTCGGGTATTCCAGGGTGGAAGACCGATCGCGGACATATGTACATCGTGTGGGGCCCGCCAGACGAGATTGAAAGTCATCCGACAGGCGGCACGTACGACCGGCCCCAAGATGAAGGCGGGGGTTCCACGACCACGTATCCGTGGGAGACGTGGCGTTGGCGGTACATTGAGGGCATGGGCGAGAACGTGATCATGGAGTTCGTCGATCCATCGGGATCGGGCGAATATCACTTGACGATGGACCCGTCGGAAAAGGATGCGCTGACGCACGTGCCGGGCGCGGGACTAAGCCAGATGGAGCAAATGGGGCTGGCCTCGAAGGCCGACCGATTTACGCGTTCGGACGGAACGAACTTGCCGACGACGATGGGCGGTCAGCCAGCCAGCATGAACGAATTCACTCGGCTGGAAGCATACGCGAACGCGTTCAAGCCGCCGACGGTGAAATTCAAGGACCTGGAAGCGATTGTGACGTCGCGTATCGTGCGCGACCAGGTGCACTTCAACTGGCGAACTGATTTTCTGAAAGTGACCAACGATACGGTGCTGGTGCCGGTGACGGTGCAAATCCCCAACAGCCAGCTATCGTTCCAGTCGAAAGAGGGAGTTCACTCCGCGACTATCAATATATTTGGACGAGTGAGCACGCTGACAGGGCGCGTAGTTCAGACTTTCGAAGATTCAGTGAGCAGGGATTTCCCGGAGTCGCTGTTCCAGCAGTCCGTGAAGCTGCAATCCATCTATCAAAAAGCGGTACCGCTGCGACCGGGACTTTACCGGTTGGACCTGGTGATCAAGGACGTGCAAAGCGGAAATGTGGGCGTAGTGAATTCGCGCCTGCAGGTGCCGCGTTACGAGGACGATAAACTGGAGACCAGTTCGTTGATTCTGGCGGATCAGATTGAACACGTGCCCGCGAAACAAATCGGGAACGGGCAGTTCGTGCTGGGCTCTTCAAAGGTGAGGCCACGGCTGGAAGGTGACTTTACCACTGCGGACAAGCTGGGAATTTACATGCAGGTTTATAATCTGAAGCCGGATGAGAAAACCCATAAATCCAACGCCACGTTTCAATACACGGTGAAAAAGGGCGGCACGCAGGTGCTGCAATTCAAAGAAACGTCGGTGGATATGAAACAAACGGGCGATCAGATTACCATCGAACGGCTGCTGCCATTGACGACGCTCGCGCCGGGCAAATACACACTGGAGATAAACGCGACGGACACGCTTTCGAATCAGACGATTTCGCGGACGGCTGATTTTACGGTTAAACATCCGTTGGAAACAAAGAGCGCCGCGAACGTTCAACCGGGAGGTACAGCAAAGTGAAGCAACGCAGGCTCCTCCATTTCGGGGCCCTAACGCTGGCGTGCTTGGCAGGCTTAGGTTTGCCGGCTAACGCGAAGTTGCCAGACGCACAGTTGAAAAATGCTTCGAAACCCGGGCCTGGGAAACTGGCCGGCGTGGTTTTGGATGGAACGGGGACCCCGCAAATGGGTGCGACCGTAGAGTTGCTTGCGGAAGCTACCGGAGTAAATATCGCACGCGAACTCTTGACCAACACCAACGGTGTTTTTCGGGGCGAGAAACTTTCGCCGGGCTTATATACCGTGCGAGTTACGCTGGCGGGATTTTTGCCCACGCTGGAAAAACACATTCGAATCAATCCCAACGTTACCACCGTAGTGCGCGTGCAGATGGAATCGATGTTCGCTTCGCTGGAGCAGTTGAGGCGGCAGCCGGTAAATATTCCGGTAGAAGGCGACGATTGGAAATGGGTGCTGCGCTCCGCGGCTGCGACACGGCCTGTGCTTGAGTGGATGGGCGACGCGCAGGTGATGACCGCGGACACAAGCATGGATCGCGGAATACCGCGCGCCCCTCGCGCGAGGCTGGAATTCACCGATGGAGCGCGACACCCGGGTTCTGGTTCGAACCTGGTAGCGGCTCCGGCTACTGCGTTTGCCTACGACCAGAGGCTGGGTGGAGCTGGCCAGGTGATTCTTGCCGGGCAGATGAGCTATGACCAGGAAGCGCCCGCGGGAAGTATCGCGACAGTGTGGCTGCCTACCGGATCTTTGGGTGCTGGTCCGCATACCGCTTTGGTTTTGCGCGAAGCCAAGTTGGGACCGGATGGACCAACATTTCGCGGGGTGCGCATCGATCAGGGCGGTGGGATGGCCATCGGCGATCGCGCAATTCTGAGCTACGGCGGAGAATTTGTTTTGGTGGGACTGGGAGCCGCAGCATCGTCTATCCGCCCTCGCACGAAATTAGATGTGCGGGTTTCGGACGATTGGAACGCAACGCTGATATTCACCTCGTTGCCGAATGGGCCTGGGCCGCTGGAAGCTGCAGACAGCGAAGTCAACAACATGGCTGCGGCGCTGAATGAACTGGACGGGTTCCCGACTTTGCTATGGCACGGCGGCAAGCCAGTGCTGCAAAAAGGCTGGCATGAGGAAATTGCCGCAGACCGCAAGCTGGGAGCGCGTGGCAAATTAGAAGTTGCGGCGTTCCACGATGACAATCGCCACGTCGCAATATTCGGGCGAGGCGCTGATTTGCCGGCCGGTGATTATTTCCAGGATTATTTTTCCAACGGGTTTGCGTATGACGGCGGTTCGTCCAGCAGCTGGGGCACGCGCGTGGCGCTGCGCGAGAAGTTGGATGACGACATAGAGCTTACGACGGTTTATGCATTCGCGGGAGCCCTGGCACCGGGCGAAGATTTGAGCGGAGCATTGCGCGATATTCTGCGAACCGTCCCACGACACTCTCTAGGGGCCAGCGTTTCTGCGAAGATTCCTCGCGCCCGGACGAAGCTCGAAGCTGGGTATAAATGGGTAAGCGGCGTCGCTGTTTCACGGGTGGATATGTATGGCGAGTCGCTCTTTCAGCTTGATCCTTATTTGCATGTAGGACTCAGACAGCCGCTGCCAAAATTCGCGCTGGGGCGTTGGGAAGCAGTGGCCGACTGCGACAATTTGTTTGCTCAGGGGACGGTGCCCGTG
>JAUTXJ010000023.1 GCA_030838075.1 Acidobacteriaceae bacterium | reverse complement strand
GATTCGATGGCGAAAAACAAACGGTGGGCGGCACGTGAACATCTAACGCTCCTCTTGGAATTTCCACGCATGCTGCGCGGTGCGGTACATCCCAAGAGAAGAGCTGGCCGTGATAGGCGGCTAAGTTCTGCTCGCTCTGAAGCTTTGTAAAAGTAACAACCGCTGCCGTCACCGGCAAGGAACATCGCAACCTGGTTGTTCCTCTTGCTACTTCCCGGTGAGTTGACGTCCGTGGCGCACAAATATTTCGGTCAACTGGCAGGGCCGAATTTGCTAGAAATTATTGCAACAGCAGCGGTTTCAATTTAGCGACCCACACTGCAAAACCTTCCATGGCCACCGGCTCGATGCCCACTTCGCGAAGCGCGGCGGCCACGAAATCGTCGCGCTTATTGCCGGGGATGAGCGGCACGTCGGTAACCGCGGCAAATTCAGTTTTGAGTTTTTCCTTGGCGTGGATGCGCTCCGCGGTATAGGCCAGCTGTTTAAAATCGCCGGGCGCACGCGTAACCGACAGGGTGTGAACAAATCCACGCGTGCCATTGCGGCGATAGCTGTAATCGATACGCAGCGGGTCACCCGGCAGGGTCCATTTTTCCGCCCGCACGGATTTTTCGATGCGCTCCCACAAATGCGCCTGGCGGAAGACTTGCGAGCAATACGAACGCACCCGCGCCCGGCTGCCCGGGGCGCCGACGCGACTGGGTGAATATTGCACCGCGACGTGATCGGCGTACAAGCGCTCAAGCTCCGCGTCGAGATCGGTGGCGAACACACCTTTCTGAGAAGCCAGCTGCAAGGCGTTCGACAATGTGTTATCCCATTTGGCAAGCAGCAGCTGCGAAGTCCGGCCGCCATTCCCGGAGTGCAAATCGCCTTGCCCGGCAAGGGCCTCGGCGCTTTGAAAGCGCTCCTCCAGATCGTCGCGCAAAGCGCGCAACACCGCCTCATCAGCCTGGGGATGCAAGCGGCGCACCCGGCGGTACTCCTCTTCATCTTCGATCAAGCGCAGCCGGCGCTCCCCGGTAGCGGAATTGAAAAGCAAGATGCCGATGTTGACCCATTCATCGCGCACCAGGTTAGGGGTATAGCGAAGCACATGATAGGTGCAGGCAATTTCGCCGGGCACGCCGCCACGCGGGTTTGAGGCAGGAACTTCAGTCATGGTTCACACCCAGTTCGGAAATGGTTGACGGTTCGATTTTTTGGCCTCCAGAAGCAGCTCCGGCACGCGCGTGCGCCGGCGAAAAATTTGTTCCAGCAAGCGCAACAGGGAGTCGTAATCATCTTCATACCACTCCGACGGAATGTCGCGGCTGGCCTCGTCCAACACCCGTTCGGTAATGCGGTTTTCCAAGCGTTCCAGCCAGGGCCCGAAGGACTGCATGCCAGTGATGCCTTCATAGACGCGGTTGCGCGCATACAAGCCGCGCAACGGAGCGTCGGGAAATTTCCAGTCCCCGGCGCTGAAACAAAATCCTTGATCAATCATAAGGGTGCGGTACGCGCCGCCGGCAACACCGGAAGCGCCCCCGGCGCTGTCTGTTAGCCCCCCGGTAACATCCCCGGCGCCCTCACCCGTGAAGCTCCGATCGGCGAGGAATAGCGTCTGCCGTCCATTGGTGTTACATGTCCACTTGTCAAAGACCAGCATGCCCGCGAAGTCGTGCAGATTTTGCACCTGCAGCAATTGCTGGTCGGGAAGAAAATCGTGCAGCGTCAATCTCCGCGGATCGCCCGGATAGCGCGAACCGAATTGCGGCCCGGCATGGCACGGAAACCGATGCCGCGGATGTTCCATGACCAGATCGGGCGTCAAACGAATCAGTTCCTCGGAGACCTCTATGATGGCTACCGGCGCCGTTGGCAAGCCCAGCCGCGCAGCCAATCTTGTGCCTAGCAGTTCGTTAACCAAAATTCGCCGGTGCTGAGGGTTATTTTGGAACTTGACCACGTAATAGTGCCCGTCCGCGCAACGCATCAAGTGCGATTGCGCGCCGCCACGCATGCGCCGTATCTGCTCCAAAGCTCTGGGCATGGGTGTTAATGCTAGCGGTAGTTAATCGACTAGGCAAGATAGGCAGGCAATTCCGCAGGCGCCTGCCAGAGCGCATCCCAAATCGCATTCCCAAATCGACGATGCGCCATTGTCGATGTGGTGCCAGCGTGGTGGGCAAATAAAGGAAGAAACCGCCGGTGCGTAAGCCAAAAAAGGAAAGCCCGAATAGTACGGGCCTTCCTTCCCGAACAATGCGTGCGGCTGAAGAAGGCCTTAGCGCTTCTTTTTCTTGCCGCCGCGCGATGCTTTCTTAGCCGGTTTTTTCGAAACTTTTCCTCGCGCGCTGCCGGATTTCTTCTTGGCCGATTTCTTGGAAGCGCTCTTGCTCTTACCAACCGAAGCTTTCTTTGCCGGTGCCTTCTGACCGCCCGCGCTTTTCCCCGAGGAAGCACTGCCGCCGTAGCGGCCCGATCCTGAAGAGGACCCTGCAGAACCGGCCGACCCGCGTTTTGGCCCGCTGGGAGCGCGCTTAGGCACCTCTGACTCGTCTTCCGTGTCATCCTCCGCGACAATCTCGTCTATTTCGACTCCGGCGACTTCCTCCACGTCCCCGGCTTCTTCCTCTTCCAGAGGCGCCAGTTCATTGTCTTCTTCGAAATTGTCTTTGTCGAAATCCATCGCATCCTCCAGAAAGCGAATACGGAATTGGGCCTGTCCAGTCCTGGTCCGCGGCCCGATGCTGGCCTCGTGCTGGAAGGACAATTTGTCCGTCAGCCGTTGTTATCGTACTCGCGATGCGTTGTCAAGCGTTCTGCGTTTCTGGAATAAAATTGGCACGAAAAAAACCCGGATGCGTACCGATCGACCCTTGTGGCAACATGGCGGCGAGTCAAATCGCCCAGCGGCCGGGTACGGAGGAATCCATGAGCGTTAAATCCACATATTCCACTCCCATGCTGCACGTCATGGAGATCGAGCGATCGCTGGCTTTTTATGAGCGGCTTGGCTTTGAAACCATGGATACCGACTGCGGGAAGCCTCTTGGTTGGGCCCGCATGCACTGCGAGGGCGGCGGACTGATGTTCCTGCGGGCAGAGCACGTCGTGGACCCCGCGGTTCAAGGAATTATGTTGTACATGTATTGCTCCGACTTGCGGGCCTTACACGCGGAATTGCAGCGAAGGGGAGTGGCCGTGCCGCCTGTCAGCTATCCCGAATATATGCCCAGCGGGGAGATGCAGCTGCGAGACCCTGACGGCTATTCCGTCATCGTTGCACACTGGGGACGAAACGAACAGGAAGCCTGGGAGCAGCGCATAAAGGCCCAGCCCCCGCAGCGCAGCGCCGCGCCGCGAATTGATTTCCTGGGAACATCGCTGAAAGCATTGAGCAGGAATTAATCTCGTGTAGCGGAAGCAGCGTGAGTTTGCGCCACCGCCGCGGGGCGAGCAAGTTTTTTCCTGGACTTTACACGCGCATGTGTCGCGGCTCGTTCGGTGGTGCTGTCCGCAGTGTAAACACGCAGAACCATTCCCCGCCTCACTCGCTTGGACTTCAGGTGGTTCCACTTGAGAAGATCTTCGCTCTCCACGCTGAAGCGGTCGGCAATTCCCAGGAAAGTGTCGCCCTTGCGCACCCGATAGCTCACCATGCGGCGCTTATTCTCCGCCGCCGGCTGAACCGCGGGAATAATCAATTTTTCCCCGGCATTTAGCGCCGTCGCGGATTCCAGGTTGTTGGCATCAGCGATCGCTTTGGGGGTGACGCGATATTTCTTCGCAATGGCCGTCAGCGTTTCACCCGCAGCCACGCGATGGCGCCTCCAGCTGACCCACTTGTCGGGAGGAATATCCGCAATTTCGGCGGAGAATTTTGGCGCAGTGCCGAGCGGCAAACGCAGTTCAAACGCTGGATCATCGGGAGTAGCGAGACGCAGCAGCGAAGGATTCAGAGTGCGCAGCGTTTCGACATCCACGTCGATGGTCTCCGCCACCAGACGCAAATCAATGGCCCGTCCGGGCTTGACCATATCTGTGGCCACCGGCGATTCCGGCTCGGCCTGAATTCCGTAATGCGGCGCATCTTTGGCGATCAGCGTGAGCGCCAGAATAATAGGCACATAATTTTTCGTTTCGCGCGGCAGCACGTTGCGGCGGTATAACTCCCAGAAGTCTGCGTAGCCGGTGCGCTCAATGGCCTTTTGCACGTTGCCCGGCCCGCAGTTATAAGCGGCCATGGCTAGATACCAATCGCCGAACATTTTGTATAGATCGCGCAAATGTTGCGCCGCTGCGCGGGTGGCTTTTTCGGGATCCTGGCGCTCATCAAGCCACCAGGTGTGGCGCAACCCGTATTCCTGTCCGCGGTACGCCACGAATTGCCACATTCCTCGAGCTCCAGCTCGCGAAAGCGCCGTAGGCTGGAACGCACTTTCCGCTTGCGCCAGGTAAATCAAGTCTTGCGGCACGCCTTCCTCGCTGAGGACCCGCGCGATCATCCCGCGGTAACGGCCGGCGCGTCGCAGCCCGGTTTCAACGATGGCCCGCCCGCGCGGCGTCTGGAAGAAATTCAGGAACGACAATACTTCGTCGTTCACCGTCAGCGGCAAATCGTGTGAAATATTTTTGGCCGCTTCCTCGGCCCGCGCTTTTAAACGCGGATCCACGGGAAAGGTCATCTCCGCAACTTCGTCAATCGGAGCCGGCACAGCGGGTGCCTCGTTAAAGCCGTCTCCCGCGCGAAAAGCCTGCAGCTCGTAGTTATAAACCGTGTCCACCACGCGGTGAAACAGTTCGCTCAGTTGCGTGTCGGAGTTGAGATCGTATCCGCTCTGCAGCATCCCATCGACCGCGTCGTCGAAGTCCTTGCGCGCCGCTTCCAGGTGCCCGGCTTTGTAGTTCTGCTCACCGGAAGCAAATTTTTCTTCCACCCGGCGAATCAATACTTGCCGCCGATCGGTAACTGGCATGGTCAGCCAAATCATGTTGCGCCGCGCCGGATTGTCGAGCGGTAAAACCGGAATTTCCTGCGTGACAGGCGCTGGCGCTTTTTTGGCTGACTTATCAGTCTTATCGTGCTTATCGGAGGGGAATGAAGAGGAAGCTATCGTCAAACTAGAATTACCAAACGCGGCCGCCAGGACGAATACGGCGGAAACCGACACACACCTTTTCCAAGAGAGATGCACTGGCGCCATTCATCCATGGTAAGGATGGCATGCCGCAGCGGTCAACGCTTTACACCAGGAAGGTATTGGCGTTAACACCACGCCAGGTTTGGTCCCCGGCAGCGCAAAAGGAAGCATAGTAACGTGTGGTATGGCTGCAGTATCCGGGCGACAGTCAGCAGGACCAGGATACCCTTTGGATTAGCCATTTGCGGGCGACCAGACCGGCGCTAGATTGCTGGAGATTCTCCTTTACACTTCCCGACTGCGGCATTATCCTCTGTCCGTTTGTTCTTTCCTGGTAATCGGTCCATAGCCAAAGAGTTTGTTGTCAACGTGGAGGATGCATGAAGATTTCAGCAGCTTTGCTTTCTGTTGTACTAGCGGGATTGGTATTTGTCGCCACGCCTGTCAGTGCTAATCAAGCCGCAACCGAAAATAAGGGTGCGACTAAGAAAGAAAATAAGTGGCAGGGTAAAGTGGTCCGAGTTAACAAGGACACGTCCACCATCGACATTCATGGCGGCGCGGCTCCATCAGAAACTCAAAGAACAATCAGTTACGACGCCTCCACCCAATGGACCAACGGCGGAAAGCCTGGCCAACAGGATGACGTCAAAACCGGATCATTCATTATCGTGATTGGCAGTGTAGGTGGTGACGGAGTGATGCACGCGACGCGCATCGATCTGCGCGCGCCACGGTAGGTCCTAGGTTTTCAGCGCATTGCTGGCGACCGCGGAGTCCCGGGATTCCGCGTCGCCGCAGGGCGCATCGATTTTGCCGGGATCCCTTGCAAGCGAATTTTTGCCGCGCGGGCCGTCTCTCGCAGCAGCGGGTCAGCATGCTCCAGGCAGCGGTTTAATTCTCCTTCCAGCGTTAGCAATCCGAGACTTCCAATCGCATAAGCGCCGCAGGACTTCAGCCACGGATCATCGCTGGCTACCAGCTCGGCGACCGCTTGCTCGCGGCTTTCCACCTTGGAGCGCACGAACCGCTCCGCGATTACGGCCCTGTCTTTGTGGCTCACTTTACCGTCCAGCAGCGGCAACAACGTTCCGCGCAATTGCGATTTCAAAACATTTTCCAGGAATTCCAGGGCGTTGTCGTAAACCGTCGGATTGTCGGATTGCAATCCAAAGTAAGCGGAATGCAAATCCAGGCGCGGATAGATAAGCCCGAGAAGCCGAAAAATTCTTTCGAGTTCTTGCCGAATGGATTCACCAAGGGCGCTAAGAACGGGTTCATCCTCGTTTCCGGGGGCGTGAAGTGATTCCAGAATTTGATAGGAGCGGTAATGCCCCATTATTTCAGCGGCAAGAACGGTTTCGAGCAATTGCTTATCAATTTCGATTTCAGGATGAATCTGTTGAATCTTGTTCAGCGCACTGATCACTTGAAAGCGAAGCACCGTATTTGTTTCGAGCAAGTTGTCTTGTAACACTTCCGCCGCGGCTGGCGTGCCGATGCTGACCAGGACCGGAGGAATAGCCCGGCGGGTCACGATGGAGCGCGAGGCATCCCCGAGATGCTCCCCGAGCACTCGCACGATCGGGTCGCCGAATTTTGCCAGCGCTTGCGCGGCGTCGCTACAGAGCTCTTGATTGCAAAGAAGCTCCACTAGATTTGGAGCGAGAGAAAATTTTTGCAGGGTCCCGACGGAGTGAATGGCTTCGCGCACCACCAGATTGGCGGGATCACGCAGGAGCGTTCCCAGCAAAGGGTCGAAGGAATCGGGCAGTTCGCCCAGGAGGCGCGCGACTTCCGCGCGCATACGTTGGCATTCCTCTCCGCCCTGGCAGGCCATGTCATTGAGAATTTGGCGGGCTGCTTCGAGGCTCTGCGCTTCACCGGGACGCGCGAGATAGGCCGCCACTGCGGAGCGAACTGAAAAATCTGCGTAGTCACCAAGTTCTGTGAGAAGTGTCAGGGGGTCAACGTGGGCGTGGTGAACGAGGTACAGCATTGCTTCGGTTCGTACACTGTGGTCGGGGTCTTTCAGCAGGGGTTCGATGGATGGCAGGACGGACTTGTCGCCGGCGGCGGAGAGGACCGAGATGGCTTTTTGACGGACTGTCGGCGCGGAATGGTTCAGGAGACCGCGAATCACCGGATGAACGGCGCGCTGACGCTCAATTTCGAAGAGGCTTAAGGCGTAGAGAATTTCTTCCGGATCGGAGACCAGGATTTTGCTGGAGAGCAAATCCGCGGTGGAGCGGTCCAGCGCCATTGCAGAGACCTGGTCGGCATTGAGCCGGTGCTGGCTAATGGATTCCTTGAGAGCCGCGATGTACTCCTTCCCGGTGACAGAAGCCGCTACCAACCATGTACCGATCAAAAGCAGAGTAATCCAAGTGATTTGCCGGGCCGGCACTTTGAGATAGGTGGCAAAAACTAGGACCGCCACCCCGGCCAAACCATCGCCCAAACGCACGATCACCGTGTCGATAAACCACTTCGCCCGTAACTTGAGCCTATGAGGTAGCGGCAGGTACAGCAACTCGAAGGCAGACTTGTCCAGCGAATAGCGGAGTACTTGATCGCTGCCTTTCAGCAGGATAGCGGATAGCAGGGTGCCCCACATCAGTAGCCCGGCCGACCCCAACATTACGGAAATGGGAAGTACAAACAACATCGTGCCTATCCCAAACCGGCGGAGCAATCGCGAGGTCAGCAGCAACTGAATCAACAATCCCAATATCCCGGCGTAGAAATAGAAGTTTCCAAATAAGATAGCCAATGCGTCTTTGTTTACGAGAAACTGTTTGGCAACCGCTTTAAATTGCCAACCGGTAAGCGTAGTGACGAACGCAGCAAGGCCGATGACTGCGGCTATGGCTCGTAAATAGGGAGAGGAAAGAACCAACCGCATGCTGCTCTGTAAGTCCCTCTGCCCGGTTCGCTTATCCCCAGCTGCCGTTTCACCATGATCCGCAAGCCGGGATTTCCAGCTCTGCCACGCGGTTCCCATCAACGCCGTACAAATCAAGAGAAGCAAAGTCATGCCCAGCAGCAAGCTTTCCGTCCCGAATGCCTTGGCTATCGTCTTCGAAAAAAAACCGGCGAAAATCGCCCCCAATATCGCTCCACCGCCCACCATGCCAAAAATGCGTTTTGCTTCTCGCGTGGTCAGAAGATAATTCGCCAGAGTCCAGACCTGCGTCGGAGCGAGCACCCCGAAGATGCCCACCCAAATATAAAATGCCGGATAAAGCCATGCGGGATGGTAGTAATGAGACAGCGCCCAAAAAAGCGCGCAGTTCGTTGCGAAGAAGAACTGGCTGCCCACCAGTAGGTTGCGAAGAGAGGTTCTCCGTCCCAGACGAACATAGCCGACTACTACAATTCCGACTAAAATCGCGCTCGCGATGTCTGCATAAGGCAACTGAACCGCTTGGAACCGTGCAAGGAACAAGGCATCGCGTGCAACTCTTCCGGTTATGTAACAGCTCATAATCAGAAATAGACAGGCGCATAAGGGGATGCCACGTCGCAGATCTCCGGGTTCGATGTTCAGTCCGCGCTCAATCCACCGCTTCATCCGAAGTACCCTCTTTCACAGCCTTTTTTATTGCGGTGCCGCGGTCGTTCCGGAACATATACCGCCAGCGGGTAAAATGCCTGCATTTTCCGGAACCTTTGCCCCATTCCCCGACAATGGATGTTCCCCGGGGCCCCTGTCTTGAGGCGAAGAGCCAGTAGCGTCGAGAAGCACTGCCTGCTGGTCCTGATACACGGCGATAAATTTTTTGGCGTCGCCGCAGATTTCCAAAGCGGATGCCCTGCCTCCGGGGTAATAGCTACTCAGCATTCCGGTATCGATCAGAAACACTTTGTTGCCAAAGCGAGGCCTTATGCGACCACTCTTTTGCACCGTGTGGCCCACTACAACGTGTGTCGCCTTGTAACCCTCCAGGATCTTACTTGCCTGCGGCGCACCCTCTTCTTCGCTCCACTGGTCGTAACCGCGAAACCACAGTGGGCCATCAACCCGCACACTGAACCAATCTTCATGCTTCAAGAACTCCTGGATCTTCGTCTGGCGCTCATTGTTAGCGGGGACACGCGACTTGAGCTCAACACTGATCTCTGCCCGAAGCACGTTGTAGATCTCCTGCAAATTGAAAAATGGCAGAATCAAATTTTCACTCTGCAGATACTGTTTCGCGCCATCAAATTCCTTGATTTCGTCGCGGATCCGATTATTTATTGCATCAATCTTCGTCCTGGCCACATCAGGACTAATTCCTCCGTGCAAAAAGATGATTCCTTCAATTTCCGCAACGGCGGCATGTTTCCGCAACCATTCACCGTATTCTCCCTTTGGACCAAAGGCCTCGCGCTGCTCAACGAAACCTGCCGGATGGCGGGTCATCCACTCTCCCTCAGTCAACTCCATGGGCTGGGGCAGCTCTGCGAATAACGAGGCGTGACTATCCTTCCATTTCTGATACTCGCCATACGCATCTTTCTGTCGCTTCTCGGAATTGCCGTCGGCAAAGCTCGCATAGTTCGCGGGCGTGACGTAACGCAAGTCGCCCATGATATTCATCACTTCGTGGTTACCGAGCAAACTTACAACCTGTCCGCCTGCTTGTGGCGCTTCTTTCTCGAGCGCCATCATCAGGTCCATGACCTCCCGTGGCTTCGGCCCGCGATCGATTTGGTCTCCGGCCTGCACGAAGATTGTCTTACCCCCCGTCCAGTGGTTCTGCTGATCGGTAAGGCCGGCGCGCCGTAGAATGGCGACAAAGTCGGCAAAGTCACCGTGGACATCGCCGATGGCGACTATAGGTTCTGTGGATCCCGCTGAAACACTTGCGGGTCCTGCCCACGCTCCTGCCGGCGACGCCAGAACCAAGATAAAAAACACACAGAGGTGTTTTGCAGTGACCCACACCGGCGCGCGGACCATTTTCCTTCCTCTCAGAGACCCGGTCCATCCTCACGGCCCACGGGTGGCCGATCAGATTTCGACGCGGCGGTGGTAGACCACACTCAACTCCACTCGCGGAACCATCCATATAGGTTCCGCGAGCTGGTTGCTATGTGAAACCCCATTCTTAAAAGAGATCGGGGAGTTTCAACTTGCGATAAAAGAACGAACTCGCCTACTGGTTGGCGTTGCCGTGCGCGAGCCGCTTAGAGATTAGAGTCGCGTGAATTACGCCGCCTTCGGCGCTGCCCTTGCAAATTACGTAGTCCCCGTCTTTAACCTGGCTGGCGTCAATGTCGTTGACCTTCTTTTCGCCGTGATACTGACTGACCCATTTCGTCGAGCTGTCGAACAGACAAGTCTTCTGCGCAGTCCCACCAACCTGACGAACAGTCAGAGAAGACTGCTCCTTGCTGCTCCTTTCAACCCTACCTTCAAAGCGGTCCTCCTTCGACTTGCCCGGAGTCTCTTGCGCGAACACCGCCCTTGCCAGCGGAAAGGTTAGTGCCAACGCGAACAGCAGACTGAGTTGCTTCTTCATTATGTGTCTCTCCTTATCACCGGTGTCACCGGCGAAACTATGATGTGTAGCAAAAAACTGTGGCGCTTAAAGATTCAATACAGCACTTCCTTCTCGCCTTTTTCAGCGATCAGCTTCTGGAACCGTTCCACAATCTTATCCCGGCGCATCATCACCGCCGCCACTTCATCCTTGTCGAGATAGCCTTTGGTTTTTTCTGTAAACTCCTTCCCATCCAGGGCCTTCAGTCTCTGCAACAATTGCCGGTCGCAGCGCACCAGCTCTTTGTAGTCTTTCGGTTCCTTGTTGAGGCGAAAGGCCCGGCTAAAATCAACCCTCCAAATCTGCCAATTCTCACCGATTAGCAGATTGGTCAGATTGGCATCAGCATCGGAGACTAATTGATCGAAAACCCAAATCTTGTGCATCCGATTGTTCCAGGCGTCGGGATCCGGCACCGGTATTTTTTGCTTTAGGCGATCCGCCGCATCCATCTTCACCGGCAACCACCAACTGATCGAACCCTTCTGGCCCTCATATTTACGCTCGACGTATACCGGTAGC
>JAUTXJ010000015.1 GCA_030838075.1 Acidobacteriaceae bacterium | reverse complement strand
CTGACAGCTCAAATCACGCCGGTCTGCCGCCAGGATGCAATCGTGTTTGAATCAAAACCTATCTCTTCCAAAATTGCGTCGGTGTGCTGGCCTAGCGCTGGCACTTCATTCATGACCGGATCCATGTTTTCAATTTTCACAGGAGGGAGTAATGCAAGAATAGGCCCGACCGGCGAACCCACAGTGGCCCAGCGATTCCTGGCCTTCAGTTGCGGGTGATCGACAAACTCTTGAACAGTGTTCATCCTCGCATTAGCGATTTGTGCGGCTTCCAGCCTGGCAATAATATCCGCGGCTGTCAGCTTCTGAAACACTTGCTGAATATCCGCGTCAAGCTGTTCGCGATTTTGAACGCGCTTGGCATTCGAGTCATAGCGAAAATCCGTAGCGAGCTCGGGCTTGTGCAACACCGCCTCACAAAATCTTTTCCACTCACGCTCATTCTGTAAACCGAGATAAACAACCTTACCGTCGCCGGTTTTCGACGGTCCGTACGGCGCGATCGTCGCGTGGCTCGCGCCGGTTCGCCGAGGCGCCGATCCTCCCAGCGAATAGTAAGTGGCGTAACTCATCCATTCTCCCAGCGCATCGAACAGCGAAGTTTCCAGTGCCACGCCTTCACCGGTGCGCGCCCTCACCAGCAGCGCCGTCAAAATTCCAGCGAAGCCATACATCCCGCAGGAGATGTCCGCGATAGAAATGCCCGCTTTCGATGGCGTTTCTTCCGTACCGGTGATGGAGATCAAACCGGTTTCCGCCTGTATCAACAAATCGTAAGCCTTCTTATCACGGTACGGGCCCGACGACCCATAACCGGAAAGATCACAAACGACGAGCCGCGGATATCTCTTGCGTAGTTTCCCTGAAGCCAGTCCCAGCCGGCCCGTGGCTCCGGGCGCCAAATTCTGAACAAAAACATCCGCGTTCTCTAGCAATCGATGCAAAACCAGCTTAGCTTCGGGTCGCTTCAAATCCAACGTCAGTGATTCCTTGGAACGGTTCAGCCACACGAAGGAACTCGACATCCCATGAGCTGTCGTATCGTAGCTGCGGGCAAAATCACCGGCTCCGGGACGCTCAATCTTTATTACGCGCGCCCCTAAATCCGCCAATTGACGGGTGGTGAAAGGCGCAGCTACAGCCTGTTCCAGCGACACTACTGTAATTCCTTCAAGGGGAAGCATCAATAAGACCGCGGCAAGCCCAGAACGTGCTCTGCCAGATAACTTAAAATTAAGTTGGTGGATATAGGAGCAACTTGATAGAGGCGCGTCTCGCGGAACTTCCGTTCGATGTCGTACTCCTCGGCAAATCCGAAACCGCCGTATGTTTGTACGGCACAATTCGCCAACTCCCACGATACATCCGCCGATAGAAGCTTCGCGATGTTGGCTTCCGGCCCGCAGGGTTTCCCGCTATCGAACAAACTTGAGGCGCGAGCTACTAGCATTCGCGCCGCCTCCAGGTTCGCGTACGCGCGGGCGATTGGAAATTGAATGCCCTGATTCTTGCCGATTGGCCGGCCAAAAACGACGCGCTCATTCGCGTAACGGCAAGCGCGATCCAGAAACCAGTGCGCGTCTCCGACACACTCCGAAGCAATCAGGATGCGCTCGGCGTTCAAGCTGTCCAGCAGATAGCGGAAGCCCTGCCCTTCCTCGCCAACCAGGTTTTCCACCGGCACTTCTAAATTGTCAAAAAATAATTCCGTGGTGGCGTGGTTCATCATGGTCCGGATCGGGCGAATCTTCAATCCGTGGCCAACCGCTTGTCGCAAATCCACGAGAATTGTCGACAATCCTTCGGTTCGTTTCTTTACCTGGTCGAGCGGGGTCGTTCGCGCCAGCAGCAGCATCAGGTCGGAGTGTTCCGCGCGGGAGATCCAAATTTTCTGCCCATTGATTACATAGCGGTCGTTTTTTTTGACCGCTATGGTTTTCAGTTGCGTGGTGTCCGTTCCGGTATTCGGTTCGCTCACCCCGAAGGCTTGTAGACGCAAAGAACCGTCGGCTATTTTTGGTAGATAGTGCCGCTTATGGGCCTCCGATCCATGCCGCAAAAGCGTGCCCATAATGTACATCTGCGCATGGCAAGCAGCGGCATTTCCTCCGGAGTGATGGATCTCCTCGAGAATAACCGAAGCTTCCGTAACCCCCAGGCCGGCGCCACCATACTCTTCGGGAATTAGCGTGGCCATGTAGCCCGCTTGCGTCAGCGCTTGTACGAATGTCTCAGGGTAAGCGCGTTTTGCGTCAAGTTCCCGCCAGTAGGTGTCGGGAAAATCCCGGCATAAATCGCGCACGGCAGATTTTAATTCTTCGTGCGCTTCACTGCCGAAACTGTTTGTTTTACTCAACGAAAGACCTCGTCGTAGAAGCTGTTCGAGTTAGCCAGAAGTTGTCACGCAGCGGCTTTGGTATGCTAAAAACATTTCCTGCCGGCCGGCGGCCCAGTGTAAAGCATACTCAGCCTCCAAATTCAAAAAAACGAAGCCCACGATCCTGAAAAAAATCGTACAGTACTGGGGAATCCGGGGTCCCCGCGATGGACAAACCATGGAACCGATAACCCGAACGCTTATTCATTTTTCACACGCACTGAAGTTCGAAGACTTGAGCGCTGAAATTGTCCAGCAGACGAAATGTTTGTTGCTTGATTATCTGGGTGTGACCATCGCCGGCGCGCGTACTGAGTCGGCGCAAGCGGTTTACAGCATGCTGAAGGACACCTATAGTCTCGCGCCTGGCCCCTGCACAATAATCGGCACCTCAGCTCGATCGTCCCCTGAACACGCCGCACTGGCCAACGGAACCGCCTCTCACAGCGTCGAGCTTGATGACACTCATCAAGCAGGCTCCATCCACCTTGGCACGGTAATGTTTTCGGTGGCCATCGCATTAAGCGAAATCCGACCAGAAATCGATACCGAACAATTTGTTGCTGCCGTCGTTGCCGGCTATGAAGTTTCCGCGCGCCTGGCCATGGCGCTACAGCCCAAACTGCATTACCAGTTGGGCTTCCACCCGACTGCAACCTGCGGCGTCTTCGGCGCTGCGGTGACCGCGGCGAGACTTCTCCATCTTAGCGAGGATCAAATGCTGTCGAGCGTTGGAATTGCCGGCAGTATGGCGGCTGGTTCCCTGGATTTCTATCCGATGGCTCCTGGACCAAACGTTTACATCCCGGCTTGGCCGCGCAAAATGGAATTCTCGCCGCCAAGCTCGCCGCAGAGGGGTTTCGCGGACCTGCGAGCATCCTGGAAGGGCGCGATGGTTTTCTGTCTGCTTACTCGCGAGATGCGAAGCTCCATCTCGTCAATCAGGATCTGGGAAAGACTTTTGAGCTTTTGCATACCAGCACTAAGCCTCATGCCTGTTGCCGCTATATGCAAGCTCCGATCGATGGTCTGACGGAACTCGCGATGACCCACGACCTTCATTCGGGGGACATCTCGCGGGTGGAAATTGCTGTCTTGGAAGCTGGATGGCCCCTGGTTTGTGAGCCGCGGCAACGAAAGTATTTGCCTTCCACCATCGTTGACGCACAATTCTCAATACCTTTTGGCGCTGCGCTGGCGCTAAGTTATAGGCAAGCAAGCCTGGATCAATTCACGGAAGAGAATCTCAAATTAGCGCAGCTCCGGCGCCTCATGTCAAAGGTCGTCATGGTTAAAGACAAGCGCATCGAAAAAAACTTTCCCGCAGAATGGGCTACACGCGTAAAAGTTCAATTAACTAATGGCAAGGAATTCGAAAAGGTGGTGCGCTTTCCCAAAGGCGATCCCGAAAATCCGTTAAGCTGGCAGGAATTGACGATCAAATTTCAATCGCTCGCGATGCGCGTTTTTCCCCAAAGCCGGTGTCAGGAAATTGTTGATGCGGTGAGCGACATGAATCACTCCACGGCAATTAGAACCATATGGAAATTGATGTCGCCCCCGACATCAGCAACCGCTGATGTCGGTCCTACTGCACCGGCGGCGTACGGTTCATAAGCGTTATTCGGTCTTGATGCGTGTCTGACATTCCGCTGACGCGGCGGATGTTCACTAGTTCGCCGCCGCCCCTGATCGGCGTCAACTTCCCTTATCCTAGGACCGACACCAGTGAGGTTGGAGATATGGATGTGCTGCAGAGTTTCCTGTTCGTGCCCGCTGACAGCTCACGAAAGATGACCAGCGCCAGAAATCTGCATCCCGATGCCTTTATCTACGATTTAGAGGACGCTGTTCCCATTGCCAATAAGCACGAGGCGCGCCATCTGCTGACCGGCGAACTAAACAGTTTCATCAATCCGGGCCCAAAGATTTTTATACGCGTGAACGGATTTGGTTCGACATTTTTTGGAGACGATCTGCGCGCGGTCGTGCGCCGCGAAGTATCCGGTATTGTTCTGCCGAAGTGCAACGACGCTTCTCAAATCGCGCAGGTCCATCAGGAGCTTTCCCGTCTAGAAAATCAAATGAGCATGCCGGAGGGCAGCGTAAAGATCATCACGATCCTCGAAGGTGCCAAAGGCGTATCACTTGCCGGCGAAATTGCCCGTTCGAGTTCAAGAATTATCGCCCTATTTTTCGGGGCAGAGGATTTCTGCGCGGACATGGGGATTACCCGCAGCAAGGACGGCGATGAAATCGGCGTTGCCCGATCTCTGGTCGCACTCGCAGCAAAATCAGAGCGTCTCGAGGCTATCGATGGACCGTTCACCGATTTCCATGACCGTGTTGGATTGTTCGAAGAGACTCGCCGCGTTAAGAAAATGGGATTCACAGGCAAGGCTTTGATTCATCCTAATCAAATCGAAACAGTGCACCAAGCAATGGCTCCATCTGATGAGGAAATCGCTTTGGCCCATGAAATCGTTAGCGCTTTTGAAAATTCAGGAGGAGGAGTCACGGCGGTCCGCGGCAAAATGATTGATGAACCGGTGGTCGTCCAGGCCAGAAAAGTTCTGAAGCAAAACGCCAGAGAGAGAAAAGCTTAATGTGGCGCCTTGCATGCGCTGGCCCGTTAAGAAATCAAAACGAAGATAGCCTGAACCAATTTTCGCGAACTACAGGGTTGCCAGTAATATATCCTCTACGCCGTCAGATGGCGATTGCATGAAGTGAAGACGCGTCCGTACTCACCTGAAATGCGAGGGCAACGCAATGGCAATGATATACAAGTCTAGCCCGCTGCTGACTAAAGTAGCGCATCTGGGTATTGTGTTCGCAATCGCGTGCGCCATGGCGACCGCCTCGCGATCACAATCAAATGAGATAACGATCACCTTGGCTGGGCAATCGATGATCCGCTCCGATATTCGCGCGACATCACCGGCGACCGTGCCGGTCATCCAAGGACTGCTGAAGGGCGATGTGGTGTTCTCAAACTTGGAAGCCACAGTCGCCGAGAAAGGCGAGACCGTCCAGGAAGGCAGGGGATTTCTTACACCGCCGGAAGCACTCGATGCTCTGAAAAGTTTTGGCTTTAACTTGCTGTCCCTATCCGGTAACCACGCATTCGATCTGAAAGTAAACGGTATCCAGAACACGATTCGCGAAGCGGACAGCCGAAAAATCGTTCATGCCGGAACTGGAAATAATCTGGCCGAAGCTGCAGCGCCCGCCTATCTCCATACGCCGAAGGGCACAATTGCGCTGATAGCCAGCGCGTCCGGCCTGATCACGCCAGGAGGAAGTGCCACCGCGGAACAGCCGGGCGTAAATAAGCTTCGCGTTGAGGCCGGCGACAAAGAAAATGAGGCGACGAAAGATCTGCCCGGAGCGCCCTCGAACACGCCGAATCAGGAGGATTCGCAACGTATCTTACAAAGCATTCGTGACGCCCGCCAACACGCCGACCTCGTCATCGTTTACCAACATAACCACGTCTTTGGGAATCACGCTTTTTCCACGATTTTTACAGAAGGCATGCAGGAACGGCTGGCTCCCAATGACTGGCTTAAGAAGTGGACGCATGCCGAGGTGGATGCCGGTGCGGACATCATCGTGATGCATGGCGCGCCTCTGCTGCACGGTGTCGAGATTTATCGCGGCCGGCCGATCTTCTACGATCTCGGCAACTTCATATTCAACGTACCGCCCACGCTGACATACATCGACGAACCGATGAGTTGGGAGAGCGTCGTCGCGTCCGTCCAATTTCAGGGGAAGAAACTGCAATCGATTTCGTTGCGGCCGATCGTGTTGAACCCCATTGGCGAGGGCGAGCCCGACATTCACAACCCTCACGCCAACAACCAGTTCCTCGACACCCGCGGTTTGCCCTCGCCCGCGACGGGTGCCAGAGCGGGTTATATCCTCCAGCGCCTGGCCGACGCGTCAAAACCCTTCGGCACTACTCTGGAAATAGACGGTGACATCGCAGAGATCAAGTTGAACGCCGTCAATTCACGCTAAGTAAGCGGTCTCAGATAAGAAAAGAGCCGCAAAAATACCAAGGTCGACGTATTGACGACGGAGGTAAACAAAGGCAGCGCGAGAAGATTGCTCGTTTTTCGGCGGCTGTCAATGGCGCCGAGGTCGGGTTTGGAGGCATCAGCGAGAATGGATGGCCACCTGGCCGGATTCAGATTCGGACCTTGTGGCTCAGCGTGCCGAAATACTTAAGGGTTTCGAGCCTTGATCGAAACAATCCGGGAGAACCACACCGCCATTTTTCGCGAAAGAAAATGCGTCTTATGTTATTCAATAGGTGTCCGATTCACCACGTTTTCTCCAAACCTATAAAGACGCGAACCTGAATGTCAGCGACGGTTCTATGTGTTGTGCGCGTGGCGGCCAGACTTCGCGATGATTATCCTGGTTTTCGATTTCGAAGCTTTTTAGAGCCGAACAAAAGTTCAGAGCCTAAAGTTCGCAAGCGGTGAGTTGCGATGATGAGATCGAACGAGAATTTTTCTACGCCTTTCTACACAATCACCTAACTTCCGAGGGATCAGATATTCCATTGTTAATGGGAAAATGATTTAGGGCAAGGATTCCCGTTGGCAATAAGAGGGTTAGGTTTTATCATCATTTATAGCGAAATTCTCAGGGTCCCGGCTTCGAATCCCACCCTCTCCGCCAATCATTCCCCTTTCGTTTCGTAGATTTAAAATCTAACCCCGATTTTTAAAACTGCCTTAAATCCTCTCGCAGTTAACTTCGCCATGATTTGCGTAACAACCGATATCTTCCGGCTTGCCCGTGACTGAGGCGCAACCTACGGAGACCGATTTGCGGGGTCAGGCGCGTTGTGCAAAGTTCGCATGTCGTCAGGAAATCAGGAAAGGGAGATGTGTCGAGTTCAAGCTGTCGTAAGCAAGGCACCACGATACGACGCATCCTGGCCATTGGTCGCACGGCCAGCTTTAGGATAAGGGTTTCCTGATGCAATCCGCTGCCTAGTAAGGTCAGATTCCCTTACTTAGGGACATCGTCACGGACTCAATGTTCCCAGACAGAACAAGAACAGTCTGCAGGCCACCTGTGCGCAATGTTTGCTGCTCTTCTGAACAGCAAGTCCGGACCGTCTGTTGAAGCTGCACGAAGGAATCTCCGAAGTCGTCCTTTTGGCCCGATGCTTTACCTTCCAAGCGTTCCGCCATGTCGTCCAACGCCTTAGCTGACTTATAGTCGAATTCCTGTTGTTCCAAACGTACGGGTTCCGGCAGTTCGAAGCCAGGGAGTTGTACGCGATACTTCCATAAGGCAATTCGCATTAAGAAAAGAGTGCGCAGTTGCGGTTGCCATTCCCTAATTCTGCTGCGCCATGCGAGATCCCGCTCGCGGGAAGGCCCGAATTCGAGGAGAACACCATCAGCAAGAGACCGTACCTTATTGAAATTGGCGTTAATTATCTCTTCGAGAGCAAAACGCCGCGAAATTGCGGTTCGCCGGTCTTTCGAAAGCGGTTCTCTTGCGAACTGCGCCAATAATCGGAGATTGGAAATAAACGTCCTCTTCATCTGAACGGCGGCGGACACACCCCAGAATTGATCGAACACCAGCCACATGATGAAGAGACCCAATAAGATACCGACGACACGATCTCGCGCTACCGCGAGCGAGGTCTGTACTTTGAACTCGCTCAAATTGATCAGATAAAAGGCCAACGCAACCTGCACTCCCATGTATGACAGCCGGGGAGTGGAGGTCATGATCCAGGAGGCAAAAGCGGTGACGAAGATAAAAAGAATGGTGAATCCGGCGATCGAATCAATGTACGGCAGAATAAAAATCTGCGAACCCATTCCGATCAGAAAGCCGCCAATGATCGCTCCGGTGATACGAAGAAGCTGCTTTTGGCGAGATGAACCAATGTTGGAGAGTGCGGTCAGCAGGCAGGTAGTCACGGCGGTGCTGATGCCGGGCCAAGCAACCGCATTATAAATTACGTAGCAAACGGTAGACGCCAGGCAGCCTTTTAGCGCGAATTGAAGGTGCTCAGGGTTGGCGAGAGCGCCGAGGGCAAGAAGTCTTCGTTGCTGTGTATCATCGGCTGATGGCAAGTACTCCTGGATGGACCGGGAATCTGCAAACGCTTGGGGGATGAGAGTAACTGTGTACTCCATCTGGGCCAGGACTGGAACGAGACTCAACGGTTGTCCGTCGTCATGAAGATGGATCGAGCGCGGAATTCGCCTGTTCAGCAAGTCCTCACGCATGGTTGCAACAGCCGAGGCTAAGTTCCGGAATCGCGTCTGATCGCTGACGGACAATTGGAAGCGGAGCTGGGAGAGTGTTGCTGCAAGGTCGACCAGCCTGCCTACAAGAACCACTACACCAGCAATCTCCGCGGAGTATTGGGTCGAATAGTCCGAGCGCTGCAAGATCCGGCGCAATAATGATGTTCCTAGCGTTTCCAACCGGATGATTCGTTTCTGTGTAGTGGGATCAACCGCACGGGATTCTGCATAGCAAGTCAACAAATTCTTGACTGCAGCCAGTCGCTCCGCTATAGGCAAGACAACTTCATCTCCAGGCCGCAGCCTCAGAAACGCCAGTTCGACCGCTCCGGTAATCACTACTCCTACCAACACTGCCAAACACAGCCACAGCGTATCTTCGACATTGATTTCGGCTGGCACATGCAGGTCCCACAACGGAACCCCTATAGACATCATGATGGCGAAGATGACCACTGCAGCGTAATCGGTCCCAGCGCTGATCACATAAAAAGCCAAAAAAAGAGAGGTGACGACCCATAGAAAATGAAACTCGGGAACACTAATGACGAACTGCACAGAGACCAGAAGATAGGCCGCTCCTATAGCTGTAACCATCGCTGTAACCGCGGCCGATCGCAGTGTGGCTCGCGGGCTTTCACGAGAAATCAAAAGCGCATAAACGGCGCCTTGAAAGGCGTAGGGGATGCGAAACGTCATGCAGATGATCATGACGAGAGTCGCGGCGATGGTCATCCGCCCTACCACGGCAGCCCGGCCCGGGTACGGCGCGAGTTCCTCTTTGAGGAATTGTCGAAGCCACGTCAGGGGAGCGATCGACTGGGGTAGATTTTGAACGACCGTGGCCATTTTCAATTTCCTCGAATGGTGACCACGGCTGACTCGCCGAGTCGAAAGACATCCGCAGCGGGCTTCTCGACGCGAACACGAACCGGATATCGCGATGCCAAATGCACCCAATTGAGCGAGCGCTGTACATCCGGCAGGCCAGGGCCTAAATGCCCAATTCGATCAGGATCAGGAGTGACTCCGAAACCCACGCTGTCCACAACTCCCGAGAAGCGGACGTCGGGCTTCGACAGGACATAGACGTCGGCCCGCATGCCCGGCTTGATGTGCGATAGTAGCCCCTCCCGAAAGTTGCCAATTGCCCACCAGGTACGTGCGTCAATCAGGGTGAATACTTGTTCGCCAACGTGGGCGTAAGCGCCTTCGGAGATCGTCAGGTTAGTCACTAGAGCATCGAAAGGTGCATATACTCGACTGTTATCGAGGTTGTAGCGGGCGTTCTTCACTGCCGAGGCGCGCGCGCCCCGTTGGTTAATTAGAGGCTCGAGCGTAGTCACCGCGTTGCGCGTTTGTTCGTGTTGGGCCTTGCTCTCATCGAGGGCCGCCCCAGAACGTTCGGATTGCGCCAGGGCTGATTTGAGCTCCGCTTGGGAGAGAAGCAATTGCGATTGGGCTTGCTTCAGAGCTTCGGACTGGGTGATTTCGGAGGTTCTCGCCCGGTCGACCTGGTCCACGGTGACAAACTGTTTGGTAAGCAGTGGCTCCAGACGATGCAAGTTATTGCTGGAGTAGGTCCACTCCGCCTTGGCACGACTGACGCCCTGCTCGGCATGAGCCACGTCCGCGCGTGCTTGCTCGACGGCCGCCGACGAGCGGCTTATATCGGCTTGTGCGGTGTGAATGCCGGCTTGCGACACGGAAACCGCGCTCACCAGCGCCGCAATCTTCCGTCGTTCGTCGGCGATTTGCCCTTCGAGCGCCGCCTGTTCGGAAACGGCTCTTTCTAACGCATATTGGTACGGCCGTTCATCGATTTCGAACAGCAGGTCGCCCTTCTTCACGAATTGGTTGTCGCGTACATTCAACCGCATGATTGGCCCGTCGACTTGCGGCGCGATGCCGATGAAATTGGCGAAGACTTCGGCGTCGTCCGTTCGTGGCGAGTGATTGCTGTGGTACAGCACCACAAGGCCGAGCGCGAGCGCAGCGAGCACGGCGCCGAAGCTCACCCAGCGGCTAAGCTGCTTCGGCGTTGTAGCGTTAGGGGTTGTCGCGGCAGAGTCGGTTTCCATATCTTTGCACCTCGCTGACAGAAGTCATCAGTAAAAGAAAATCAGCCACAGCGCGAATGTGAAGAACGCGGCCAAACTCGGATACACGAGAATGGGGAAAGCGATCTGCAGATGCAATCGCTGCAGGCCCAGCCGGACAAAAGCCGTGAGCACAATCGCCACAACAAAACACAGAAGCCATGTCGGGAAAAATGAACCCAGAATGTCGACCGAAGGAGCCCGCGAGCAACTCACCAGCAGCGACGTAATAAAAAAAAGCAAGAGAGGACGTCTTGCGTCCCGGACACCCCGTCGGGCGGTCACGGTTTTGCGCTCCTGACGATCGCATTGCCACTGCGAAAAGCGAGATCGGCTAATGCGGTGAGGACCTGCGTGCGAGCAAGTACGTCGGTAGAGCGAGCTTGTGCGAGCGTTCGCTGGGCTGCAGTCACATCCAGCAAATTACGTAGCCCGTAGTTATAGGATTCCAGCGCAGCATCGTATGACCGGCTAGCGGCTTCGAGCAAAGAAGTTGCAGCCTGGCGCTGCCGAAGGGCTGTATTCAAATTCGAGTAAGCGGTCCATACTTCGTTAGCAATTTGGTCTCGAGAAACGTTAACTTGTGCTTCCGAGGAATGCACGTTCGCTTCGGCTTGCATGAGTCTGTTTTTCCGCGCGCCCCCATCAAAGACCGTCCAATTCAAGTTAAAGGCCGCTCCGCCCACTAGACCGGCGGTGTGTCCCCAGGGGAACTGCTGTTGCAAGCCGTACAACGACTGCCCGGTCGGGCTCACGGTGACACTCAGTAATGGGTAGTACGTTGCGCGCGCTTCTTTGACTCTGGCATTCGCTGAGCGCACCTCGGCCACTTGCCGCATGAGATCGGGCCGTTGCGCAAGCGCACGATCGATCGCCACGTCAACGCTATCGTCAAGCGATTCGGGAATTGGCAGCTCTTTGAGAGGCTGGACGTGAATCGTGTTGGTTGCGGAAGTTCCCAGCACCGTTGCGAGGTTTCCTGCGGCGATCAGTTCGGCCCCTAGCACGGATTGCAGTTCATATTCAGCTTGCGCCGTCGCGCTACGCGCCTCTAACACGTCCGGTAGAGTGGCCAGGCCATTATTTAAACGTTCTTCCGCGGATTGTTGCACGGCTTGCGCATTCGAGAGACTCGCGCGTGCGGCGTCCTCCTGTCCCAACGCATTCAGAAGCTGATAGTAGCCTTGTTGGACCTGGAAAATAATGTTGCGGTGGGTGTCGTTGAACGCGAAGTTCGCCGCCAGGACCTCCGCTCGAGCCGCGGCGATCCGCCCGGAGCGCGCTCCAAAATCGACCAAAGTGTAATTTAGATCCAACTCGACCTGAAAATCGCCGACGGTTTGTCGATAGAAACGATCAATGAGGTAGACCTGGGAGCGAGTGACACCTGAGTGTGCGGCCGCCGCTAACGTCGGATAGAGCTCGCTGCGGGCGATACCGAGAGCCGCTGCCTGGGCGCGAGCGCGCTCCCACGCAACGCGTGTCTCAGGATTGTGCGATTCCGCCAAATCGATGAGCTCCGCCAAGGAATATGTTTTTCCAGGGTCGATGCTATACCTAGTATCAGGAACTTTATGCGCATCAGCTTCGATTCTTTGTTCCCCGAGCCCATGCCATGGAAGATTGGGTGAAACAGGCGCACTTTGAGCCAAGACACAGTTGGCAGTGAGCAAAGTTGCTGTCAGGAAAGCTAAATGTAATTTCGTCAGTCTCCACATGCCTCCTCTAGTTGGGGTAAGGCACGCGGAGCAGCGTGCCTGAAGTCGACGGCAAAACGTAGCGAAAGCCGAAGTAGACCATGCTGAGATGCGCGTTTTTGGGACTTGCTGGAGCTACAAACCAAGGAGCACGAGTCAGGTAGGAATACTGAACGTATGACTGCAGCGCTCCATACCTTTTTTGCTTCCAGAACGTCTGCAGCCAATCGAAGGTGACCTGCTGAATGGCGCGGTTGTCTATGTTGGAGGAGCCAGGGCCGCCGAAGCCAATAATCGTTCCAGGATGCGTGGTATCGGTAGTGTCAGGGAAGAAGTTTCGTCCGAAATAGTCTGCGGCGTAGTAAACGGCGAACGCCTGTTTGGTTGTCGCTCTCCACTCGAGACCTGCCGAGCCCGCACCGGCATGCACCATGGATAGACTTACATCAGTCCCTGCAGCATTCGGGCGAATCACGAGTTGCGGCGCCGTTCCCACGAGGAAGTGAGCGCCACCGTCGCTCCAAAACACGTTGCCCAATAGAACGAGCTTGTTGGGCACCAGTTCGTAGTTCGCTGCTATTGCAGCGCCACCGCCCACAGTGCTGCGCGAGTGGAAGGAAGTTTGGCCGACAGGCTTTACCGAGGCGTGGGCGCCGGTAAACAGCCCCACGACTTCTGCATGAAGGTGTCTGCCAGCAATGTTTCGGTCATGGGTGATCTTGGAAAGAATGTCCGGGAAAAAGTTTGGCGCGCCTATTTGGGCGTTGTTGTCGAACTCGGAACTAATAGAAGTGAATCCTGCAGGCAGGGCGACGTAGGTACCAGAATATTGATTGGGATCTTCAATTCCGACTCCCATCGCCCAATGCTCGTTGGGGTGGTAGGCAACGCGAAACTCGGCAGCCCTCGTATAAGGCACTCCGACAGAGATATCCGGAGCCTCATTGTAGGTAATAGCCAAGTCGACAGGCATTGGTCCGTCGCCGTCGCGGTTGGGAGTCAGCCAGCTCCAGGTTTGTCCTCCCAGGATTTCCCATTTGCCGCGTTTCAGGTCCATGAAATAGAGGCGGAGCCGATTGGTATGGGGATTAATAGTCTGGTAAACCCCGGCAGCATCGTTGCCGCTGAAGTCAGTCTCCAAATAGCCCAGAACATCGTTGCCGGCAAATTTGTCGGTGACCTGGAAGGAAAAGCGCGAGAATTGCGCGGTGGTACGAAACTCGCTGACAGATCCCTGAGGCGTGTTGTTAAACGGTATGGTGCCGAAAGGGGTGCTAATGTTGTCCTGCGTGTTCGTGGTGCGATAAATGTTTTCCAGATCCACGAACCCGCCAAGTTCCAGAACCGCGCCGCCGACTCTGAAGGAACCCAGCGGTGTCTGTTCTGGTTTGACTTGTTCCGGGTCGTGTTGACTGGGCGGCTGCTGCCCAAAATCTGGAACCGCGCGTTTCACCGTGGGCTCCAGAGCCGATGAGGCCGAAGCGTCAGCAACTCCGTTGCCGCGACTAGACACTGATTCGCTCGTACTGGAAACTGCCAGTGCGTCGTTCGAATGTGCTTTTAGGGTTTCAATTTCCCCCTGTTGTGCGGCCACCTGCTTTTGAGTTTGCAGCAGCGCTTCGCGAAGAGCCTTGACTTCCGCGGCAAGATCGGTGTTGCTCTGAGAGGTGCCGTTTTGCTGCGCGCTACTTTGTGCCAGCATCACGCAGGGTAAGAGTAGCCACGCAAACGACAATTGAATCGTCTTGGATTTCATATCCATATCCCCTGGCTTATGCGGGTTTCCGCGCGTGCCCGGTTTCGAGCAGAAACATGCTGAGGATAATCGCCAGGATAATGCCCCCGATCCAGAACAACCCGTTCGCGCGAAAATGTGCGATATGGTTTTGCGTGCCGGCGAATCCTTTGCCGAGCAAATCGGCAAAAATCGGTCCAATCAGAGCGGTTACACCGAACGTGAGAAAGTTAATCGCGCCAGTGGCACTGCCTTTCACTTCGTCTGGATTGACTTCCTTGACGATCGAGTACGGAATCATAGCTGCGCCAGAGGCAATCCCGAAAAGCAAGCAGCCTATCGCCGCAGCGCTGTGGCCGGTACTGAATGTGACCGCCGCAGCGGTCAACAACATGACGATCGCGCTCCCGATGAGCACAGGCTTGCGACGCCCAAGCCGATCCGCGAGCCAGCCGACCAACGGACAACCGATTACCCATCCCAGTGGAACTAACGAAACTGTGACCACTGCATCGTGGTAGCTGAACATCCGGTCGCGTTGAAAGAACGCCACACCCCACGTCATATCGCCGACGGTTGTGGGAACAAACAGAAGCCCTGCGACTGCCCCGCAGAGGTACGATTGCGGATTGCGAAAAACGATGAGATAGGGATTAAGCACAGATGCCCACGACGAGGCCGACGATTGCGAGTGAGGTTCGCGGGGAGTGATTACGAACAGCAAGACACCCACTGCGAGACACGCGGCACTGAGTCCGTGCCAGATCGTTTGCCATCCGACGCCGTGTTCAAGCCAAGGTCCCACCACGATTTGCCCGGCTGAACCTCCGAGCATTCCGACACATTGCGTTACGCCGATGGCCGTCGCTAGCCAGCGCGCTGAAAAGCCGCGCGCCGCAAGATAGACTCCGCCGGTGAAAGCAAATGCGGAACCCGCGCCCTGAAGCAGTCTGCCCGCATATCCCGCTGCCATAGTTGGGACACTAAAGAGCAGACACCCGACCGCCAGAATGAAAATGCCGATGGGCACAGCTTTTTTCGCACCCACTCGGTCTAGCGCCGCACCGGCGATAAGGCTGGTAACCGAATAGGTGTAATAATAGGTTCCAAGAATTGCGCTAACCCCGATGGCAGTTGTGCCAAATGCCGCCGTGAGGTGCTCGATCATGACCGCAGGGGCCGATCTCGAGGCGTATTCGAGAAAGTAGAAGCACAGCGCAAGCCCCCAAGCGATCTGGAACCCCCGAATTCGCGATCCGCTGGCTGCTTCCGGAGTGAGAACAGCTGTAATCGGTTTCGTAGTCACCTTGACACCCTAATTACCAACCGCTTACCGAAACAGGTTGACCTTAGCGAGATCGATGACCTCGTCGCCACGCCCGCTGAGAACGGCTCTCATCATGAAGAGGCTGAACCCCTTGGCTTCCTCATACGTAATCGTTGGTGGCATAGAGAGCTCCTGCCGCGAGACCAGGACCTCGACCAATGCCGGACCGTTATGGTTGAGAGCTTGTGCGAGCATGGGTTCTACCTCATCCGGAGTTTCCGCTCGTAGGCCGAGCAGTCCCGCTGCCTCCGCGATTTTCCTGAAGTCCGGGTTTCGGAGATCGGTGCCGAAGTCCAGGATGCCCGCCGATTTCATTTCCAGTTCGACAAACGCCAGGGCGTCATTCTTGAAGACGATTATCTTCAGCGGCAATTGTTGTTGGCCAAGTGTAAGCAGATCCCCCATCAGCATGGCAAAGCCGCCGTCACCCGACATTGAGACGACCTGTCGGCCTGGATAAGTGGCCTGTGCGCCAATGGCTTGAGGCAGAGCGTTGGCCATCGACCCGTGATTAAACGAACCGATGATCCTTCGTTTGCCGTTCATGGAGAGATACCGGGCGGCCCAGATGGTTGGGGTTCCGACGTCACAGGTGAAAATCGCATCCTCGGCTGCGAGTTGGTTGAGTACGTGTGCAACCTGTTGAGGATGAATCGGCTTTTTGTTGGAATTAGGTATGGCCAGGTCGTCTAGGCCCTTGCGCGCATCACGATAATGCTCAAGCGATTTCTTCAGATGCGCTTCATACTTGTTTTGCTGGAGCTTTGGTAAGAGGGCCCGCAGCGTTGTTTTCGTATCCCCAACGAAGCCGAAGTCGAGCTTGGTACGGCGCCCGAGCTGTTCACCACGTACGTCGATCTGCACAATAGTGGCGTCCTTCGGATAAAACTGCTGATACGGGAAGTCCGTGCCAATCATCAGCAGCGTCTTGCAGTTCATCATTGCGTGATAGCCGGAAGAAAATCCGAGGAGACCTGTCATACCCACGTCGAAGGGGTTGTCGTACTCGATGAACTCCTTGCCACGCATAGCGTGTACGATCGGCGCTTGCAGCTTGCCGGCGAGCTCAACCAGCTCGACATGAGCTCCCGCGCAACCAGCGCCGCCGAGGATGGTGATTCTTTCCGAGCGATTCAGGATGTCGGCGAGGATGTTGAGTTCCTCTTCGGAGGGACAGATCGTAGGCTTGGCCTCGGAAAAGTGCACCCTGGGCTTATCGTGGACAGCATCTCGCATAGCCACATCGCCTGGAATGGCAACGACTGCAACACCGCGTCGCGAGATTGCTGTCTGCATCGCAATCTCGAGTACGCGAGGCATCTGCTCCGGCTGCGACACCAACTCACAATAGTGGCTGCATTGACCGAAGATATGCTCCGGATGAGTCTCCTGAAAATATCCGCTGCCGATTTCAGGGCTGGGAATTTGTGCGGCGATAGCCAGCACGGGCACGCGGCTCCGATGGCAGTCATAAAGACCATTGATTAAGTGCATGTTCCCCGGGCCGCAACTGCCGGCACATACAGCCAATTTGCCTGTGAGATGCGCTTCGGCACCAGCCGCGAACGCCGCCACCTCCTCATGACGTACATGAACCCACTGCATATCCCTGTGCATGCGAATCGAATCCGTGATTCCGTTGAGCGAATCGCCGCTGACACCGTAAACTCTTTGAACTCCTGCCTCTGCTAGAACATCCACAAGCAGATCAGCTACTCTCTTTGCCATGTTTTTGCCCTCCTGAGACCATTTTCGGTTTTGAACTCGCTGAAGCCCGAACAAGAGCAAACGTGTCTCCAACGGGTTTGCTCCGCTAACCCCAGTCCGGACATAGCCGACTCCGAATCTTCAACTCTCGGGATAGATGCACTCGCGTTACCAAACGGCGGTGAAGTAACGGTTTAAGTCGTTGCTCCGTATGGGTGTTTTCTTCCTGTGCAATTTCTCAGGGAGGAACTCAATGACAGTACGGTCAACGTGATGACACTCAGTCGCTATTCATTGAATGGTTTGACAGAGCTTGTGAGGCAAGGCGAGAAATTGGCCGATTGGGCGCTTGCGAGGATCAATAAGCAGAATAACTTGCTGCCGTGCTGGCGGTGGTCGAAGACCAACCCTAGTCCCGTGATTAGCACGACCTCGCTATCCAGGACTTCGCCCTCGACCAATAATCCGCTCGGAACCTGGTAGAGGCGGTGCCTTCGATTTTTGGAAAGACGCGGGCGAAATGGCTCGCGTCTTGAAATCTGGCATCGCGTGTATTGACACCTGTCCGGAATCCTGACACCGCTTTGGTGATCAGTACCGAGAAGCTGACCTCTCGTCAGGAAATCAAGCGCTGACGAGCAGCGCGTTTATGAGAGGAGAGCGCCAACCCGGGGGGCATTAGTTCGCGTTTCTCCATCATTCGCCAAGAAACAGACGACAGTTATAATTCGATTCAAGATAAGAGAGTGCCAGAAATGGAAGGTTGCAAGCCCATGTCGGACAAGTAGCCCCGATAAAATTTGTCCAATTTCTGAGCCACGCCCACGAGCGGCGGCATCTGAGCATCTTCCAACTTCCCCTCAAACAATGGGGCAACTGCTTGCGCGGCTCGCGCGGCAACGGGATGCCACTTCTCGATCCAGCCCTGAAGGGTGCCGACGTTATGCGAGCTGTCCTCGATGACCATCCGGGTCAGGGCCTGGCTCCATTCCCGATGCCACCGACAGTCTTCGTTGAGCGAATAAAGGATGCGACCGAGCAGATAATCACCTTCACGCAGCGCGAGATCGCTAAGGTGGTTCATAAATAACTCGTCGATCAGGGGCTTGAGGACGAGATTCAGAGCAACGAAAGCCTCAGCCCAGTCGTAGCAAATGAGCAACTTCTCGATGGCCATGCGCAAAGGCTGCCACAGCGCATCGGTCTGCCAGCGGGCTTTACTATCGCTAGCGAAACCAGGATAAATATGTTGAAGCTGCCGGACTCGGTAGGCGATTCGCTGCACGCGACGCATTTCGTCTCCCGCCTGCAGGGTTGCGGCGATGACAATGCGTCCACCGGGGGCCATTTGCCCAACATAAGCCGCCAACATCTGCAGGCCGTGTCCTGGATATCGGAAAGGAGCAAACACCCGAGAAAGAACATGCAGCCATCGAGGCAACAACCGGCCATCGTAACCGCTTGAATCGATCTCTTCCAGGATACCGTCGACGAAAATTTCCTTATCTCTCTGAATCTCGGTGTATTTTGTGTAAGTAGTCTCGCGCGGATCCCGAAATTTTTCCCACGAAGCGCAGATCAGAGGTGAGTCTTGCTGGAACCGTTTGTACCAATCCAGTAGCGGCACGTCGAGTTCGAACCTCTTCCCGGTGAAGCCCTCGCCGGTGTAGCAGAGGAGTTTCGACGTCACAATTTCATATTCAGTTGGCATCCGCTTTTGCGGCAGAAGGTGCCAATATGTTTTTTGCTGTGCCATAAAACTCTCTGGAAAAAAGAAGCCCGGTTCAACGCATAGTTTGAACCTGAGCCAACCGCCAAGCCGCATCATCCTGATTCAGCTGAAGCGAACCCTTGAAGGCCGACATCACTGTCTCCAACTCCCCTGGAAACCGAAAGGACCGCCCCAAATGCGTTTCAATGGCGGAACGAGTGACGACGCAGTATCGCGGAACCAACACTCTTACGTAGGCGCCCCGGTCCACGACCGTGACGTCCTGGTTGAGGTCCTTGATCGCAGCAATGATCGCATTAGCGACGGTTCCTGACAGGAGAACGGGGCCTACACGATCATAGATTTCTGGTGGTTGGCCAGTCATTGTTGATTGTCTTTCTCCGTCGCAGCTTCTGTAAGACTCGTATCGAGATCGAGAAGAATGTCGTCACTCTCGAGGATTACGGGCAATGCCTTTAAGCAGGCGTTTTGAGGATTTATGCCACGTCCCGTGCACGCGTCGAACTCCCAATGATGCGTGGCACAACGAAGCGTTCTTCCCGTTAGGCTGCCTTCGCTCAAGCGGCTTTTCTGGTGGGGGCAAGCATCAGAATATGCATAAATCCGGTCATCCACATTGACCAGCAGAATATTTTCCCCAGCGACTTCCAAACTCAACATCTCGCCGCTCCAAAGTTCGTCCAATGACGCGATTTTTTGACGGCTCATACCTTATGCCTCCTAATTACGTCAAAGCGATCCAAGGGCTGCAACCCCGCCTGTGCGGCTGTGAGCGCCAGGTCAACAGTCTTGCCGTTATAAAGTAATTCAAGATCATCATTTCGGGCGACTCGAATGTTAGCCGCATCCTGAAGTTTTCGGGCTAACTCCTGTACTGTTTCTACTTCCTCAGCGAACACTAGAAGCCCAAGCGTGTCGCCTTCCAGGAAGCCGTAAAGAGGGATCGGCATATATACATCTTCTCGAGTAACGCTAGGCGACAGAGGCTTTTTTGGCTTCGAGCCAATCATAGGCGCCATGATAGACGTCTTTACCCCAGGTATCCGGAGTAAGCCGAAAATACTCTGTCAGAAGGTTAGTAAATTCAGCCGGAGCTTCGCCCGAGAGCACCCGCTTTACCAGGTCCTTATGGTTCGCATATCTTTCTGGCTCCCGCAAGAAGATCCAGCGGCATGGCTCGGAGCAGAAGATATACTTGCGCCCGTCTCGGGTGAGAACGTTCGCGGTATTCTTGCGTGGGCTACCGCCGCTCAGCGGAAGCTGACACAGGTCGCAAAATGTCGGCATGACAGTGCCATGCACGGCGAACTCATTTGCAGCGCCGGGACCAGTCGTTCTCCACCTTTCAATCACCTGCTCCCAAACGGCATCCATATCGTCCCAATATTTGGGGTATTTCTGGCGCAACCATTTCCGTTCAGCTGGACTCGGTATCACAAAATCGAACCACAACGTAGCGCGATAGGTGTAAGCGCTGGCATAAATCATGTGATGATAGATATCGAGTTCATCCTCAAAAATGTTCCAATACCAAGGTTTCTTGAGGCCAAATTCGTCAAGCATGCGCACGTACTGATCGATGATCCACTCTTCCATGAATTCCTTGAATGAGTAAGGGCGCTGTTCCAGCGCCGTCAGATAATCCGTGGAGACTCCGGTTAAAATCGAGAACGTGCGCCAGCTTCGCCAGAACCACTTGTCGAGGAGGTATTGCACGTACTCGGGATCGTGTTTCATCAGGACCTCGAGAACGGGGTGTCCAATCTGTGCATGCCGAGCTTCATCGGTTTGAATGCTCGTGACCATCCTCTCGAACATGTGGTCGCTAGATTCACGGGCGAGCGACGCCAATCCAACAAATTGCAAATTGGTGAATCCGGTTTCGAGGACGAAATTCGTGCCGATGGCGAACTCAATCGCGTTTTGCCCCAGCGTCAATTCATCAAAGAAGTGTCGGGCAGCGATCGCGAACCAATTGTTGGTGTGGTAGAACTTGTGCGCCCAATCAAACTGGGAGTCCCAGCGCACTAGCTGGTGGAAGAGTAGTAGAGGAATCTGAGTATGGCGATATTCATCGAGGGCCCCAAAGGTCGACATGGTTCGCCAAGCGCTGTCGCGGCCAAACCTCGCACCTCGCAGGCTGCCTATGACGCCGGTAAACTCCGCTAGCGGCAATGCCGCGGCATGCACCTTTAGACTATTCAGCCATGGTGCAGCCAACTTCTGAATATTTTCCAGGCGGCCGACTGCGTCGCGCACCGCATAGACAGCCATGTCTTTTTCGTATTGGTTGTGGACGTATTCGCGATAGGAAGTCTTAAAGGATTCTTCCCAGTCTTTCCATTCTGAATGAGGAAGCCAAGGGTGCCCGCTGATCACCTGTGGGAAGACTTCGTCTTCACGCACGTAGGTGTAATCCCAATCCAGCTTACGCGCCAGAGGCAGCCATTCATCTCTGTTAAGCATGCGCGCTCCTCAGGACTGCGTGGTCGGCTTTTGATGGTCGGTGTGTAGCTACCGCGTCGTCCTTGCATCTCCAAATTGAAAAGGAATCGCAGTATACTCAGGCGCTTGCAATTGCGTCAATAAGGGGACGCCGATGACACAGCCACCGTCCAACGAGTCCCTTGAGCAACGGTCACGGCCAAGCGAATTTCCCATCGGCACAGTGATCAATGCGATTCCGGGATTGGTGTGGAGCGCTTTGCCAGACGGCGACGTGGAATTCTGTAGCCAGGGGTGGCTTGACTACACAGGGATGTCATTAGAGGAAGTCAGAGGCAAAGAATTCGCCACACTTGTACACCCCCAAGAAAAATCTGATTTTGTGGAGAAGTGGGGAATGGCCTTAGCCCATGGCCACTCATTTCAGACTGAGGCGCGGATACGCCGGGCCGACGGATGCTATCGCAGGTTCTTGATTAGGGCGCTGCCTCTACGCCAAGCCAACGGGTCAATTCATCGCTGGTACGGTACCAACGTCGAGATCGAAGATTTGAAACGGGCTCAAGAAGAAATCACTGAACGAAAGCGCACTGAAGAACAACTACTTGAGAGCGAGACTCGGTTCCAGGTCATGGCCGACACGGCGCCAGTTTTGATTTGGATGACCGGAACGGATGGCCTTTGCAATTATTTCAACAAACCGTGGCTTGAATTCACTGGCCGAACTATGGAGCAGGAAGTCGGCACAGGATGGACTGAAGCTGTACATCCAGACGATGTGCAAGGATGCTTCGATGTCTTCCTGCCTGCATTTCATGCCCGAAAGCCTTTCAGGATGGAATATCGTCTCAAACGAGCGAATGGAGAATATCGTTGGGTCATTGAGAGTGGCATTCCCAGATATGCGGGCGGAGAATTCGCCGGCTACATCGGCTCCAATATTGACATCACCGATCTCAAGCGCGCTGCAGAAGAGAGCGAGAGATTACGTCAGGTAAAATCGGAGCTTGCCCATTTAAACCGGGTGACAACCATGGGCGAGTTAGCTGCTTCCATAGCGCACGAGATCAAGCAGCCAATCTCAGCAGCACACACAAATGCGAAGACCTGTTTGCGGTGGCTAGGACGCGATGAGCCCGACATCGCAGAGGCCCGGGAAGCCGTATCCAGAATTGTTCAGGACGTGACCCGCGCTTCTGAAATCATCAGTCGAATTCGCGGTTTGTTCAAGCAGGGGGAATCGGAACGAGGGTCACTCGACGTGAATGAAGTGATTGGGGAAATGATCAGCCTGCTTCGCGGCGAGGCTGGACGGCATGCGATTTCCGTCCAAGCCGAGCTTGCACCTGAGTTGCCCAAAGTCAGCGCTGACCGAGTGCAACTTCAGCAGGTCCTTATGAACCTGATGCTTAATGGTATCGAAGCCATCAGTGAGGGGAAGGCGGAAGGGCAGCTGACAATCAGGTCGCAACGCAACCCCGAAGACCTGGTGCTGATTTCCGTCAGCGATACGGGGATAGGATTACCTCCCGATCGGGCGGAGAAAGTTTTTGACGCGTTTTTCACAACGAAGCCTCAGGGAACCGGCATGGGCCTGTCGCTCAGCCGGTCGATAATTGAAGCGCACGGAGGCCGCTTGTGGGCCACCGGCAACCCTGATCGTGGCGCAACCTTTCAGTTCACCTTGCCCGCCGAACTTGCCCTCACTGCGCAGGCGTAAAGACTACCTCAGTGCTGCAGGATCCCTCAGAAGACGGCGAACTAGAACGCGGCAATCAAGAACCACAGATGCTACCCCGAACAATACCAGCAACCGACTACCCGAATTGGAATGACGATCCGACTAATGGGAGTTGATCGAACACTCGCCATACTACGGAGTGGGGCCTAACGATTACGGCACGGCTAAGATTTCCAGGACCTCAAACTGGTCATCATCCACTGATCTAGTCAATTTAATTCTCGCTCTGATCCGTGCACGTCTGGATAGGCGATCGAGCGAACCCTTCGGGGCGTTCTCAAAAAACTTTGCTAGGGTGTCAAACCCATCAGCAGTTGCAATCGGGAGAAAATAGACAATGCTAAGGACGCGCCTCGGGGGAACGTCTTGGGGATAGGCCGACAAGCGTGTCGTGTCCACACTTAGGTTCTGGCACATTGAGGCGCGTTTGTTTGTGGTGCGAATACAGTAGTCGATCGTGCTGCACTCTTTGCTTGTCTTCCCCAAACAATATTTTTGAATTGGCAGAGGGATCCAAATCAGCTGTATGGCTTTCTTGCCACTCTCAAGATGCGGGTCTTGAACAAAAAGTGACGCCTCCAGTTCAGAAATTTTTTCCTGAGATACAAGCAGCGAGGTTTGGGCTAGCGCTATTTCACTGCCACCCGGAAAATGGCGCGCAGGCGAGACCGTTCCGAAGACGAGGGTGACTGCAATGTACCTGAGCAACCACCGTCGAATGTGCATACCGGAATTGTAGCGTCCGTGCCACACTGCGCCAAAGCAAAGTTTTGGCCAAGTTTATAAACGCGCAAATCGGAAAAGTGTAATCCAAGCGAAGACCACACGTCCGGTTTTGCGATTATCGGGAGTTGCGATTTATTTCTGCGGCTATATGCATCTGAGTCGGAGCTCCTTGTGACGCCCGTCACATGCGCGAGTGATCTGCACTACAGACGCCGCGGTCCTCGCCGCTGCAAAATGGCGTTGGTTTAAGACATTTGCATCATGCACTTGGGCCCCGAAGCGCAAGCGATCTTCGCAGTGCATGAATAAGGAGGTTCCGATGATCAACGCTACTGCAACTGCAACCGCAACTCAGACTCCCTCAACAAAAGGTTTGTTTTTCAAGAATATTCTGGTCGCCACAGATTTTTCACCGGCATCTGATCAAGCTATTGCGTCTCGCATAATATAGCGAATCTTTTTCGGATATCCTGCGTCTAATTGGACATGGGAAACCCTGCTGGAGTGCCTCGCGATTTTGAAGCCTTAGAG
>JAUTXJ010000008.1 GCA_030838075.1 Acidobacteriaceae bacterium | reverse complement strand
CCGAATACGCCACGGAACTGAACGAGCTAAGGGTTATGGGTGTCTATTCAGGATCGGCGCGAACTCCGGATCAGTCGGAGCTCGCATTGTTCTGGGCGGGTAACACCGCGCTTTACTGGAACCGTATCGCGGCCCAACTTTCTGCCGAACGCGGTTTGAGCCTGACTGAGAACGCGCACCTGTTTGCGTTGATGAATGTTTCGATGGCCGACGCGGGAATCGCTTGCTGGGATGGCAAGTACCGCTATGTTTTCTGGCGGCCGATTACGGCGATCCGCGCGGGACTCACTCCAACCGATGCGGACCCAGGTTGGATACCCTGGCTGGACTTTTTCCCGGCTGGCACGCCTCCCCATCCCGAGTATCCGTCCGGGCATTCCACGGTGAGTGGGTCCGCGGCATTCGTGCTGTCCGCTGAGTTTGGAGAAAATGCACACTTCAGCGTCACGTCGGATGTGCGTCCAGGGACGCGGACATTTACGAGTTTCACGGATGCAGTGGATGAGATCGCCAATGCGCGCGTATTTGGAGGTATTCACTTCCGCGTGTCATGCGTGCGCGGTAATACACTGGGCAGCGCGGTGGCGGATTATATCTTGCGACACGCCATGCGCGCGCACGGCGATGAACGAGACGACGAATAGGATTGATAACCTATTCGTCAGATCGCATTAATTTAAATTATAGCCCCCGGTGTAGCTCACAATTCTGAAAATACAAAACTGGCAAACCGCCGGCCCATAGTAGACTTGCGGCCTATTTGTAGAGGTATATTCCAACTACGGGGGAAATATGGCGCGACGTAAATTCTTGGCTCAGTTGTCGACCTTACCTTTTCTGGCATGGAGCACCAGGGCGGAGGAATCGAAGAAGCCGCTGAGAATCATGATGAAAAGCGCGTGGGGGCCTGATGACCCGACTAGAGCGTCATTTCCTTTTGCGCACGGGCTGGCACTCGCGGAAGCTGGCCATCAAGTACAGATCTTTCTTCTCGCGGAAGCCACATCCTTGATGCGAAAGTCCATGGTGAGCGCGATCCTGCCGGTGGGTTGGCCTCCGCTAAGCGAAACGCTGGACAAAGTTGTGGCGAAACATATTCCGATCTTTTCTTGAGGAGCCTGCTCCCGGGCCCGTGGGGTCACGGAAACAGACTTGAATCAATGGGGTGCAAAATTCGGGAATCCGGCGATTTTTGTGTCGCTGGTGGAGTGGGCCGACCGGATTATCGTGGAGTGAAAAAGTAAATGAATGCGCACGGCGGGGAGGTTGCGGGCGAAGAAGGTTGCCACTCAGGAGGATGAATTTGCGAACATTGTTGGGAATTTGCGTGTTGACGTTTGGTTTGTGGGCACCGGCGGCGAAGGCGCAGGAAAAGCTTCCGCTAAAATTAATTGTGACCACGCCGCTGCCGGGATTCACTGGTGATTTGGATCATTTTGGCGTGGATCTTCGGGGCGGACGTTTGTTTCTTGCGTCTGAAGTTCAAAAGACGGTCGAAGTATTCGACCTGCACACGGGAAACCGGACGCACAGTATCAAGGGTTTCGGGCAACCGCTTACGATGGCTTATCTGGCTGACTCGGACCGCCTGATCGTCACCGACGGAGGCGATACGGATGCGGTTCACCTGGTCGACTGTAAGGAATACAAGATCATCAATACTCTGAAACTTGGTCCGGGTGTGGATCACGGCGTATATAACCCGGTGGATAAAAATTTTTACGTCGAAAATGGCGGAGGCCCGGAGTCGAAGACGCATGTGTTGAGCATTATTGACACCAAGTCGTTTAAAACGGTAGGTGAGGTTGCGGGACTTCCAGGAAATTCGAATGAGGGGATGGTCATTGACCTTGCAGGGAGAAAACTTTACGTGAACCTGACAGGCTCAGATGAGATTGGAGTGATCGATCTGACGAGTCGTAAACTAGTTGCGAGGTGGCCTCTGCCGGATGTGCACGTAGCACATGCGATTGCGCTCGACGAACCCAATCATCGGCTATTTACAGCCACCCGCAAACCAGCGGAATTTATTGTGTTCAACATCGACACCGGAAAAGTGGTGTCCACTGTGCCGTGCGTCGGCGTGAATAGCGACATGTCGCTGGATGCCGCGCATAAACGAATTTATGTGACCGGAAGCGAGACCGCGACGGTAATTGAACAGCGCGACGCGGACCATTATGAACACATCGCTGAAGTGCCGACCGCTTACCGCGCGAAATCTTCGATTTTTGTGCCCGAACTAAAACGTCTGTACGTTGCCGATTCAGGCAAGGGAAAGCCTGACGCAAAATTGGCGCTGCAAATCTTCGAAGTGCAATAAGCCACGGGCGCGGGGCTAGCGGCGGAGGAGGTTGTGGGCGAAAAAGGCTACGTTGGCGGGGCGTTCGGCGAGGCGGCGCAGGAACTTCAGGGGTGCACGCACGCAGAAAAGGCAGAGTCCACGCACGGAGGGTTGATTACGTTTTCCGAGCAGTGAAACCGGGATGAGAGATATTCCGCGATGTAATTATGGTGGTATTCCTTTGCGCGGCCCTCAGCGGTATGGCCTTCTTTGTCCGTTAGACAAGGATCGGCGCCATTTTCGAGCAACACTTTGACACTTCCGAGTTGTCCCATTTCGGCAGCCCCTGTCAGTGGGGTCCCGCCACTTAGACGGTCCTTTCGATTCACGTCAGCTCCCCTGGAAATAAGGAAGCGGATCATCTTTTCATGTCCACCAACCGAAGTACCCGAAAGCGGAGTCGTCCCACCTTGGTTTTCGTAATTGATGTCGTAGCCTTTGCTGAGAAGAAGTGTGACGAAGCGCCGCTTGTCCTGCGCCGCAGCTTGTATCAAGAAATCGTTTCCATGAGAGCCGGGACCTGCAATTCGTACCATTAACTCCTCCCACGCTTCGTAAGGAACGGAAAGCAAAGCCACCAGAAGAATTGAAAGAATCGCTGGAATCCAGTCGAGCAAGCGGAATTTTTTCCAGATCAGAAGTACCAAGGACACGGCCAGCCAAAGCAAAATACCAGGCAAGGCAATGGATCCTACGATAAAGACAGGTGCCAGCG